>JAYUHI010000264.1:0-10454 GCA_043767095.1 Bacteroidota bacterium | reverse complement strand
TATCGATTACTCAGAAAAATTGATCGTAGGGAATTAATTTGAACATTGTTTACAAATGACAATTCGAACAGAATGTTTTATATTTGACACTTGCCATTCAAATATTTAAAGGGCACTTGGGGCTGACTAAAAAGTACTTTGCTTGTCAGGTTGAGCTTGTCGAAACCTCTCTCTGGGTTTCAATTAGCCTTCGACAGGCTCAGGCTGACATCTGATTCCACCTTTTTAGTCAGCCCCAGATGCCCTAAATCAATTTAAATCTATCATTCTGAAAGAGATTGAAGTTATAGAAAAAATCAAAAGCAGCGTTCATCTAAGTGACCCTACATCTGAAGTATTTTTGTTCGGCTCCCGCGCTCGCGGAACTAACCGGGAGGATTCTGACTGGGATTTACTTATTCTAGTAAATGATCCAAAAATAACTCTTGAAGTAGAAGATAAATTCAGGGATGGCTTGTATAATATCGAGCTGGAATCCGGACAAATTATTTCTGCATTTATTTATACTAAGGACTTTTGGAAGAATAGCCTCCAATATTCACCTTTATATGAGAGTGTAACCACAGAAGGTTACCGGTTATGACCCCTGGCAAAAGATCAGATTATATCCGATACCGTTTTCAAAGAGCGGTAGAATCTCATGACGAAGCTGTAATTCTTTTGAATAATAAAAGATGGAACGCAACGGTAAATCGTCTGTATTATGCTTGTTTCTATTCAGCTATCGCCTTATTGCTTAAGCATAACATTGAAGTAAAAACTCACGATGGTGCAAGATTGCAGTTTGGATTGCACTTTGTTAAAACCGGGTTAATAGAAATTCGGTTTGGTAAGCTTTACACTCAACTATTCGACTTTAGACAGAAAGGGGATTATGGTGATATGTTTGATTTTGATGTTGCCACTGCAACTTCACTAATAAATCCTGTTGGGGAATTTCTTGAGGAGATTAAGAAACATTTGGAAAAATAGTTTTCCGTGCCTCTGAAGATCGGCCTCCTTCTCGATGCTCACCACGTTCCTGCCTGGCAGAAAACTATTATTCAATTTATTCGGCAACATCCAAACCTCAAACTGGTTTTAGTTATCCTGAATCAAAGCAGTCTTCGTTCGGGCACCGGTGGCCGGTGGGTGTATCGCCTGTTGCGAAAATTAGATCGCAATGTTTTTAAAACGAAACTTAACCAGTTCGAAACGGTTGATATTTCAGATTTGATCAAAGCCGTTGATAGCCGGGCGGTTATGGCAAAACAGACAAAGCATAAGGATGAATTCTTGTCTGGTGATATAGCATGGATTAGAGTAAACCAACCAGATATCCTCATCCGCTTTGGCTTTAGAATTTTGAAAGGAGAAATCCTTCAATCGGCTAAGTACGGTGTGTGGTCGCTTCACCATGGCGATAGTGCGGTGAACAGGGGAGGGCCGCCTGCTTTTTGGGAAGTGGTGAATCGTGATCCCATTACCGGGGTTACTCTTCAGGTGTTATCTGAGAAACTGGATGCAGGGCTCGTGTTGGGAAAATCATTTTGCAAAACAGATTTTACTTCCTTCAACCGGAATCAGCAGTCGGTTTATGCTGCAGGGGTCGAATTGTTTTGTTCGAGGCTTAAGGATTTCGCCTCCCTGGGTTCCGACATTTTTTTCAGCAATCATCCCAAAACTGATCCCAATCAGATTGCAAAAACATTGTATCGTGATCCTGGTAATGTAAAGGCCTTTCTAATTGCCATTGCTTTTTGGTGGAGGAGGCTTAGTGAATTTCTGGTTGGGATTTTTTTTACTGAGCAATGGTTTATTTTCTACCACCATAATATCAACTTCCCTTTTTATTTTCAGAGCGCAACTCCTCTTATCCCACCAGCCCATACCGACTGGGCCGACCCATTTTTATTCAATCACAAGGGGAAAGATTATATTTTTTTTGAATCATTAAATAAAAGGATTGGTAAAGGCCGGATTATGTGCCTCCCGATGGATCGGTTATCAGACAACCCGGTAAATGTGTTGGAGGAGGACTATCACCTTTCCTATCCGACCATTATTGAGCATGATGACAAACTTTACCTGATAACCGAATCGGCTTCGGCCAAATTCGTTTGCTTTTATGAATGCCTGGAATTTCCACAAAAGTGGAAAAAGCTCAAACCCATACTTACGGATATAGAACTATACGACCCCACTATTCACAAGCGTGATGGGAAGTGGTATTTATTCGGCACGCAAAGGCCGGTTGCCGGTGCATCGGCCGACATGTACCTCCATATTTATTATTCAAATGATTTGGTGAATGGCGAATGGTTGCCGCATTCCATGAATCCTGTTACTCGTGATGTGCGGGGTTCACGCCCTGCTGGCAAAATTTTCTCTTTTCATGGTAAACTTGTCCGTCCTGCCCAGATCGGAACGCCTAAGTATGGTTATGGCATAAGGTTTCAGCAGATCATGAAACTTTCTCCTTTCGAGTTCGAAGAAGCGCGTATTGATGATATACTGCCGTGGATGCCCAACATGCTGGCGACCCACACCTACACGGCAACAAATGACTGCTTCGTTACCGATGCACAATTAAGAAGGTTCCGATTTTTTTGAGTAATTCGCCCCATGCGTATAGTTATCCTGCTGAATTCCCTTTTTACAGGCGGGGCCGAATTTTCAACCCTGGCATTTTATGGATGGTTGCAGAAAAAGAATTATGACATCAGAGTGGTTGTGCTGAAGGAGGTGAACCCTGCATACGACCCGAAGAGGTTTGGTTTTGATTCTGTATCCGTTTTGGAAGGTAATTCGTGGATTTCAAAATGGAAGTCTTTCAATAAACTGATCAGGGAATTCAAACCGAGCCTTGTACATTCCGTATTGTTTGAGGCGAACCTGATTGCACGATTAAGCCGGATTTATCATCGTAACTTTTTTCATCTCGAAAGCCTGGTCAATGAGATGTATTCGGAGCACAGGTATGCTGACCCACAGGTGACGAGGACTAAACTCTTTTCTTATCGATTAATTGATTTTGTTACTCAGTTTTTTGGTGTGGATCATTTTCATGCCAATGGAAACTCGGTTTCGAAACATTACCAGGAGAAGTTGAAGATAAATCAAAAACGGATTACAGTAATTCAAAGGGGTCGTGAATCAAATCCTTTTTATAAAGACCTTGTTAATCGGGAGCGGGTAAGGAAGGAACTGGCAACAAGTACCTGGCAACTGATAATAAACATGGCCAGGCATGAATATCAAAAAGGTCAGGATGTTTTGTTGGATGCAATGCAGTTGTTAAAGGAGGACAAGAATAAAATCCAGTTGGTTATCATTGGACGTGAAGGCAAGTTGACTTCCGTATTAGAAGATAAAATTGATAAATTCCATCTGAAAGATAGTGTCTTGCTATTGGGGCATCGTGATGATGCAACTTCTTTATTAGCCGCGGCTGATGTGTTTGTGTTTCCATCCAGGTTTGAAGGATTGCCCGGGGCGTTGATCGAGGCAGAAGCTGCGGGGCTTCCCATAGTTTGTTCAGACATTCCAAACAACCGGGAAGTAGCCAATGACAGGAATGCTATTTTTTTTCCGGTTGGCCAGGCTGATAATTTGGCCAATGCCATTAAGTCTGTCATTAATCACCATGAAAAAAGAAACCTGATGGGCAACGAGAGCGTTAGGTTGTTCCGGGAAAATTTTTTATTAGAGGATATTCATGTGAAGATGGAAGAACTGATCAAATCTTTGATTCATCAAAGCCAACTACAATGAAGGTCGTTCAACTGGTAATGGCCCGGCAGTATAGGGGTGCAGAACTATTTGCTTTGCAGCTTTCAAAAGAATTAATGAAGGGCGGGCACACTGTCCGGTTCATATCATTGTACAAGACAGATGGAAAAGAGTTAAACACCGAAGGAGTTGAATCGCTGGATATGGCAGCAAGCCGTGAGGGTATTTTTAATCTTTCATTATTCAGAAAGCTAAAAAAAACATTATGCGAAATTAATCCGGATGTTGTTCAGGCTAATGCAGGAGACACCTTGAAGTATGCTGTGCTGGCAAAAATATTATCCAGCCATCACTACAAAATAGTTTTCCGAAATGCGAGCACGGTCAGTCTGTATATCAAATCACCTTTCCAGAAAATATTCTACTCCTTCATTTACAAGTTTGTTGACCGGGTAATCTCGGTCAGCGAGTTCTCGAGACGCGACTTTATTGCAACTTTCCCTTCCATAGAAAAAAAAATACAAACTATTCCGATCGCTCTGAACGCTGCCCCATTTTCGGCAACCCATATTTTTAATAAAGAAGATTTTAATATTCTTCACGTTGGGGGGTTCACCTTTGAAAAGAATCATGAGGGACTTCTTCGAATTTTTGGTTTGATAAAGCACCAAGCAGCCAATGCCAAACTCTGGCTGATTGGCGATGGCCCACTCAGACATGAGATCATGACTGAGGTAAAAAAAATGAATTTGGAAGGTGTCACTTTTATTGGAACAGTTTCAAACCCCCTCGATTATATTTCATCGGCTGATGTACTGGTGTTGCCAAGCATTATCGAAGGATTGCCGGGAGTAATTTTAGAAGCTATGTACTGCCACACGCCTGTAGTTGCATATGATGTAGGTGGGATTTCAGAAGTGGTGAAGAACGGAGAAACGGGTTGGCTGTTGAAAGTTGGAGATGAGACTGGATTTGCTGATGCTGTGCTTAATGTAAAAGGTTCACGAGATATAGATCGCATAAAAAGCAATGGCGTCAAGCTTATAGTTAAGGAATTTGATATCCGTATAATTTCACAAAGGTTTTTAGAAGTGTATGAACAGGTGTGCCGTTTTGGAGTTATGTAATCCGATTATGCTTTAATGAGATGACACTTGAACTCAAAACCCTTCACATCATTAAATCACTTGGCCGGAGCGCTGCTCAGCCGCTGTTGCCCGAATCGTTGAAACTTCACGATCAATCGCGCGATGTTGCCCCCACTTTATTACAAAAATGAATCAATTTTACTCCCGCTTTATGACAAAATTGTTCCGTTTTCACTATAGCTTTGTGCAAAAACATGTAAATGGCTTTATTTAAGCGCAATTTATTATTTGAACTTGCCCAATGGAAGATCAGCTCTGTACGAAAGCCTTTAATCTTACGGGGCGCGCGTCAAGTAGGGAAAACCACAGCCGTTAATTTATTCGCTACCCAATTCGATCAATATCTGTATCTCAACCTCGAAAAGCCTGAAGAGGCGGCCCCATTCATACAGGTAACAGACTTCGCCCGCTTGCTTGAGGCCTTGTTTTTTATAAAAGGAAAATCAAGAGCCGGTGGCACTACATTAATTTTTATTGATGAAATTCAAAACGTTCCGAAAGCAATTAACCTGTTGCGTTATTTTTATGAGGAGGCTCCCGATTTATTTGTGATTGCTGCCGGTTCTTTGCTGGAGACAATTCTCGATGAGAAGGTAGCAGTGCCGGTGGGTCGTGTTGAATATCGGGTGATTCGACCTGTTTCATTCAGTGAGTTTTTGGGAGCGATGGGCGAAGTCGCAACGTTAAGCCAATTCCAAAAAGTGCCTATGGATGATTTTGCGCATGCAAGGTTGATGAAATTATTTCATGCCTATGCCGTAATAGGAGGAATGCCTGAAGTGGTTGCACATTATGTACACCATCGCGACTTAACCTCACTTCGTCCACTGTATGAATCTCTACTGGTATCTTATATTGACGATGTAGAAAAGTATGCCCGCAATAGCACCCTCACACAAATCATCAGGCACACCATAAAGGCATCCTTTGGAGAAGCAGGGGCCAGGATTAAATTTCAAAACTTTGGTAAATCCAACTACGGTTCGCGTGAAGTAGGTGAGGCGCTGCGAACAATTGAGAAAGCAATGCTGCTGCATTTGGTTTATCCCACTGTAAACACCTTGCTCCCTATTGTGCCCGACTTGCGTAAATCACCACGGCTACATGTATTAGACACTGGCCTTATGAACCATTTTGCTGGTATTCAAAAGGAGCTAACTACTTCCATTGATCTTCAAGCTGTATATCAGGGAAAAATGGTTGAACACCTCGTGGGTCAAGAGTTGTTGTCATCGCATTATAATGTTCTTCATCAATTGGCCTTTTGGGTACGCCAGAAGAAAGATGCCACCGCGGAGGTGGATTATGTAGTGCCTGTAGAGGGTAACCTTATTCCAGTTGAAGTGAAATCCGGATCTACCGGAACATTAAAGTCGTTGCATTTTTTTATGGAACAAGCACCTCACCGTTGGGCTGTTCGTTTGTATGGTGGTTCGCTTAAACTGGATGAGGTTGAAACTCCAGAAAGAAAGAAATTCACTTTACTTAGCTTACCCTATTACCTGGCCGCACAAACTGAATCATATATTCTCTGGATGATGAGCCAGACAAAAAGTTGAATGACAGCCAAACTCAAAATCCTTCACATCATTAAATCACTTGGCCGTGGTGGTGCGGAGACGTTGTTGACCGAATCGTTGAAACTTCACGATCAATTGCGCTTTGAATTTCACTACATCTATTTTCTTCCCTGGAAAGATCAGATGGTAAATGAAATAACCGGAGGCGGTGGGGTTGTTACGTGCCTTCCATCGGCAAACAATTTTCAAATCATGCTGAAATACCGGGCGATAATCCGGTACATCAGGCAACAGGAAATTAAGCTGGTGCATTGTCATTTGCCCTGGGCTGGAATGGTGGGAAGAATTGTACATCGTTTCACTGGGGTTACCGTAATTTATACCGAGCATAACAAGCAGGAGCGTTATCATTTTGCTACCCGGTTAATGAACAAGCTCACATTCAATTGGCAGAGTCGGGCGATTGCTGTTTCCAGGGATGTAGCAGAATCAATCAAAAAAAATATTCCGGTTCGTATTCCTGTTCATGAAATACAAAATGGGGTGAACACCAATTATTTCAGGCGGCATGTTGAAGCGGGCAGAATAATTAAACAACAATTAAATATCCCAGATGGGTCCTTAGTGGTCGGGATAGTTGCCGTATTTCGTTTTCAGAAGAGATTGAAAGAGTGGCTTGAAATATTTGCTGCCGTATCCATTAAGTACCCTAATTTGTTCGGGATTATTGTTGGCGATGGCCCATTGAAACAAGAAATCATTCAGCAGGTGGAGACTTTAGGACTAAAAGAAAAAATTATGATGCCTGGTTTGCAAACTGATGTTAAACCCTGGCTTTCGGCAATGGATGTATTCATGATGACTTCAGTTTTTGAAGGCTTGCCCGTGGCTTTGCTTGAAGCGATGAGCATGGAGTGCACAATTCTAACAACCGATGCCGGTGGAATTAAAGAAGTAATCCGGCCCAACCAGGATGGAATTCTTGTTGCTGTTGACCAATGGAAGGATTTGACGATTCACCTGGAACTTCTTTTGCACGATCACGAAAAAAGAATTTCTCTCGCCCAAACTGCAAGGAGAAGAGTGGAAACTCATTTTGGCATCGAAAAAATGGTAAAGGAGTTGGAGGAACTTTATGAAGGTTGCCGGTTACCAGTCACTGGCAACAGTCAACAGGCAACCGGTAACAACTCATGACTATCCGCCCCTCCACCGATCAAGACATCCCTGCCATTGTTGACCTTCTAAAACTCAGCTTGGGAGAAAGCCTCATGTCTAAATCGGAAGCTTTCTGGAGGTGG
Source organism: Bacteroidota bacterium (assembly GCA_043767095.1). GTDB lineage: Bacteria > Bacteroidota > Bacteroidia > Cytophagales > Cyclobacteriaceae > ELB16-189. The sequence continues at coordinate 2,774 of JAYUHI010000264.1, read as the reverse complement.
AAGCATATAGAAAATCCATTTGGAAAATCCCCTGTTCTGTTGGCGTTTGAACAGGATGAACTCATTGGAGTGCGAGCCTTTATGCGGTGGGAGTGGAGGTCGGGCAAAACCATCTTCAAATCAGTCCGGGCGGTGGACACAGCAACACATCCAAACCACCAGGGGAAAGGAATTTTCAAAGCGCTGACCACACAACTGGTTGAACAATGCCGTGCAGATGGCGTACATTTTATTTTCAACACACCAAACAAGATCAGCATGCCCGGCTATTTAAAAATGGGTTGGGAAAAAAATGGGAGAATGAAAATTTGGGTCAGACCGATAATGAACCTTTCTCGACATGAAGAGAAAATCAGCCGTCAGCGATTTGTGCCTGATGATGCTTTGTTTTTTTTGAAGGAATGGACTTTTTTTCCAGACGAAAAGCTAATTACAAACCGATCGCTGGAATATTTACAATGGAGATATGATCAAAATCCAAATTTTGAATACTATCAGTTGCAACATAATGACGCCTTAGGTATCTACCGGCTAAAGCCAAACCGTTTTGGCAATGAGTTCAGAATTGTGGAATTGTTTTGGAATGGCAAAAACAGATCTGATTTATCAAGAATGATAGTTCAAACAGCAAAAGCAGCAGGCGCCAACTTGATTACCTATTCGGGAATTTCATTCCCTCTTCAAGCCTTTCAATTGCCGGTGGGCCCCATCGTAACTGTTCACCAACTCAACGGGCAGAATTCTTTATCTTTCGGGTTTTGGAAACCGTCTTTAGGCGACATGGAAGTTTTTTGATGTATGGTTCAGGGAATTATCATTTGGCTGCTAACGCTTTTGTTATCCTATATCCTAATAGGGTTTGTGGAGCAGCGGTTCAGTGGTGTGGATCGTAAATTTACTTTGACATTGTTTTTCTTCCATTCGGGACTGGCCTTATGTTATTATCTTTATGCTTTGTACAACCCTTCCGACTCCCTGGGTTATTTTAGGGGTGCTACGTTGATGAACAAAGGTGAAAACTGGTTTGACTATTTTGGTATCAGTACTCAGTTTATTGAATTCATTAGTTTTTTTCTTGTGAACAAATTAGGCTTCACGTACGAAGCATGCATGGCCACCTTTTCCTGGTTTGGTTACATGGGTTTTCTCTTCTTCTATATTTTTTTTAAAGAAAGGATAAAAGCAACGCCAACCGTATTTGGGTTTGACGGAATCAAATTAATCTTTCTGTTGCCTAACCTTCACTTTTGGTCATCCTCCCTGGGAAAAGGGTCGATAATTTTTTTTGGGTTCGGCCTTTTCTTTTTTGCCCTTCTCAGGCCAGGCGTTCGCCTGTGGGCTTTTCTACTGGGAGGGTGGATTATTTTTCAGATTCGCCCTCATATTTTCTACGTAGTGCTAATTGCCATTGCCTTGGGGTACACTTTTTCTACCAAAGGCGTGGGGATTCTATCCCGAATACTTGTACTGGGCCTTGCTTCGTTCTTGCTATTCTATATTTATGAAGATATTCTAACCCTCACGGGCCTGGAAAGTGAATCCATTGCCGACCCGTTAATTTCGCACCGCGCCAGCGAGCTTTCAAAAGCCACATCCGGAATTGACATCACGAATTATTCCATTCCAGAAAAACTGTTTGCCTTTTGCTTTAGGCCGTTGTTCTTTGATGCGCCTGGGGTATTAGGTTTTATCGTTTCGTTTGAGAATCTTTTTTATTTAGTATTCTTTCTGAATTTACTAAGACCGAGGGCAATGGCTTACCTCTTCACCAGTGACGCCATTGTTAAAACTTGTTTCCTCACTTTTTGTGGGGTTGCATTTGCACTGTCACAAATCTCCGGTAACCTGGGGTTGGCTATGCGCCAAAAAAGCCAGGTAATGATTTTGATGATGTTTGTTATCCTTAAATTTTTTGATGAGCAGAAAATTGTTCAGTTGAAGAGGAGCGCCTGGAAGAAAAAGAAGTTAATGACCGTTACAAAATCAATGCACACTGTTACGCTGAATTCATGAGTGGCATTTTCACTATATCGTTAGATTTTGAATTGCACTGGGGTGGGTTTGAGAAGTGGCCGCTGGCTGGTTTCAGGTTGCCAGTTTCCGGTTCAACAGGTAATGGATACAATCAATATTTTATCAATACCCGAAGTACGATTCCGCAAATGCTTTCATTATTCGAGCAGTATGGCGTCCATGTTACCTGGACTACTGTGGGCATGTTGTGTCATTCCGATAAGGAATCACTCGTGAAGAACATACCTGCCGTAATACCTTCCTACGAAAATAAAGAACTATCTGCCTATAATTTCATTGATCAGATTGGAATCGGTGAAAATGAAAACGATGATCCATTTCACTTTGCTGATAGTCTGGTGAAACAAATTTTGTCAACAGAGAACCAGGAGTTAGGCTCACATACTTTCAGTCATTATTATTGTAACGAAGCCGGCCAGACCATTGACCAGTTCAGGGCTGATTTACAATCGGCTCAAATGGCTGCCTCTGCGTATGGAGTAAAGCTGAGTTCATTAGTCTTTCCGAGAAATCAATTCAATGATGATTATCTTAAAGTTTGTTATGAAGAAGGCTTTGAATCGGTACGGTCCAACCCGGTCGATTGGTTTTGGAATATTGAAAGCACCGAGAATGAAAGTGCATGGAAGCGATTCAGCCGCGGGCTTGATGCCTATTTTCCTGTTGGAAGAAAAAATAGTTTCCGCCTGGCTGATTTAAAAGTCAGGGAGGGCTTTCCCATTTGTATTCCAGCCAGCCGG
>JAYUHI010000263.1:0-4406 GCA_043767095.1 Bacteroidota bacterium | reverse complement strand
GAATTGTAGGGCACCTCTAATAACTCGCGAATGAATAGCAATAGAACGCTGATGACGCTGACCCCGAAATATCGGGGTGATTTCCGCTGATTTGATCTGCGATTAATACCAGCCACTAAATCTCTAAAACACTAAAATCCACGAAAGTGCGTAAGTCCACCTAAATAAAATACTTCAGCATCTTCCCGAAATCAACATTTCCTCCCGATAAAATTATAGCCACTTTTCTTCCGGCAAACTTTTCTTTTTGTTTCAGCACTGCCGCGAAGGGCACCGCTGCCGATGGCTCTGTAATTACTTTCAGTTTTTCCCAAATCAGTTTCATGGCGGCAATGATTTCATCATCAGTCACTGTAATGATCTCTTTAACATTCTCGCGGATGATAGGAAATGTTTTGTCGCCCAGGGTGGTGAGCAGGCCATCGGCAATGGTTTGCGATTGAGCGGGTTCAATTTTGCCGCTTTGAAGTGACCGAAAGGCATCATCAGAACCGGCTGGCTCTCCGGCAATCACTATTGTAGAGACGGACAATTGCCCGTCTCTACCCGCCTTGGAAAAATATTTTGCTGCCAACGCAGTGCCACTGAGCAGTCCACCGCCACCTACAGGTGCAATCAAAAAATCAGGCGTTATTTCTTCAAAAATTTCTACCGAGGCGGTGGCTTGGCCAGCCATCACATCATAATTATTAAATGGATGGATTTCGGTGGCGCCCGTTTTTTTTATTACCTCGGCCAGCGTGGCCTCACGCGACTGCAGGGTTGGTTCACACTCAAAAATTTCACCGCCAAAACTCCGAACGCCTGCTTTTTTTATTTCCGGTGCGGTGCGTGGCATCACGATGTAGGATTTTGCTTTGAGCAAATATGCCGCACGGGCAATGGCCTGTGCATGATTGCCCGAAGAGTGGGTGGCAATACCCTGTTTTAATTGATCGGGCGAAAGCCCCAGCGAGGCATTCATGGCGCCCCTCATTTTAAACGCCCCTATTTTCTGCAGGTTCTCGCACTTGAAATAAAGCCTGCAGCCCGCGCGTTCATCGAGTTGCTCGTGGGTGAGCAACGGGGTTCGCACAATAAATGGTTTTATCCGTTCATGGGCCTGAACAATATCTTGCCGGGTGGGTGCAGTGGTAAGCATGAGAAAGGTTTGTCAAATGTATATGGCTATTTGGTAAATTGAAACGGGCGGTTCAATAACTCAGACTAATACACTTGTACTTATGTCAGGTCATCGTAGGAAAAAAGACGGGCGACAAAGATAACGGGCGAATCCTTATTTTTGGGCCATGATTTTTTCATTGCTTCTTTCGCTGATTGGCCACCTGCACCCTGTTCATTTGTCGGTTACGGAAATCAACTACAGCGAAAAAGACAAAGCCCTGCAAATTATCAGTCGCATTTTTATTGACGACCTTGATCTCTCCATTCAAAAAGATTTAAAGGATGATGTCCTGGATATACTGAAACCTGAACAAGGGAAAACCACCGATCAACTGGTTTCGGCTTATCTAATGAAACACATAAAAGTGAAGGTGGATAACAAGCCACAAACCTTAAAATACCTCGGCCATGAAATTGAAGACGTGGCTATCATCTGCTACATCGAAATACCCAACATCAAAAAATTAAAGTCGATTGAAACGCTGAACGATGTAATCATGGAGACCCACAGCGATCAATCGAACTTAGTTCATGTTACGTACAAAGAAAAAGTGAAAAGCCTGCGGCTCACCCGCGAGAAACCGATGGATGTATTAACCTTCGAAACCAAATAAACCATGAGAAAAAAAATCATTGCCGGAAACTGGAAAATGAACAAAACATTTTCCGAAGCCCAAGCCCTGGTGGCTGAAGTATTGACAATTTCAAATGTCGAACTAAAGAACAGCGCGAAAATTGTGCTGTGCGTACCGTTTCCTTATTTATCATCAATAAAAAATCAGCTGGACAATTCAACTGTTGCGGTTGGTGCCCAAAACTGTAGCGAGCATGAGGCTGGTGCTTACACGGGTGAAGTTTCTGCACCTATGCTTAGCTCTATGAACATTCCTTATGTAATCATTGGGCATAGCGAAAGACGTCAATCCTTTGGTGAAGATGGAAAACAGCTCGCCAAAAAAGTTGATGTTGCCTTGAAACATAACCTCACCCCCATTTTTTGTTGTGGTGAACCCCTGGCTGTGCGCGAAGCGGGAACTCATGAACAGTTGGTGAAGCAGCAAGTGGAAGAAAGTTTATTCCACCTAACACCTGAACAAATTCAAAAAGTCGTAATTGCCTATGAACCTGTGTGGGCTATCGGCACGGGCAAAACAGCAACATCACAGCAGGCACAAGACATGCACGCGGTTATCCGCAAACAACTCAGTTCAAAATATGGCGAAGCCCTCGCCAATGAAATTTCTATTCTGTATGGCGGCAGTGTGAATGCAGGCAACGCCAAAGAACTTTTCGCCTGCACGGATGTGGATGGCGGTTTGGTGGGAGGGGCTTCATTAAAAGCGAGAGAGTTTGTTGAGATTGTTAAGGGGATTGGGCAATGAGGAATAGTCGTGCCACCACGTACAGTGGTGGGCACAACTTTACCTGAATTTAACTGTCATCATGAAATCCGATTTCAATTTTACTGTTCAGTATTATTTTCCCTCCAGGATTCTTTGGGCTGTTGTTGCCGTATTGTTTGTTGTGGGTGGATTAGGCACTCAATATTTTTGGTTGGCGGGTTTTGCAATTGTGATTGGAGTGGTGGGTATTACCACGCGCTATGGAGTTGAAATTGATTTTCTATCTAAACAATACAAAGAATACACCTGGCTGCTTGGATATAAAGCAGGGGACGCTGTGAAGTTTGAAAGGATTGAATACCTGTTCATTAAAAAAATCAAGATGAGCCAGAACATGAATTCATTGCTAACCTCAACAACTATTGACCGTGATGAGTATCGGGGATATATCAAATTTAATGAGCAGGAGAAAATTCATTTCATCACGCATGAGAACCTTGATCACCTAATTAAGCACGCAAAAATAACAGCGGGCGAAATGCGCGTTCCTCTTTTCGATTATTCTTCTGGCAATCCGGAGCAATTAGCATAAGTCCCCCAGTCGGAAAGCTGTTTGAAAATATTATTAACTTTATTGGCAAGCTATTCTGGTTATGAGGCGCTACTTCCATGTTGCTACTATACTGATTGGCATTTTCCTGCCCCGGTATTCAGACGCTCAAATTCCCATTAATCCAAATAAAACAGATTCAAAAGGTAACAGGCAGGGAAGGTGGACCATATGCTATGACCAGAACTGGAACCCGGTCTCCGATACTTTATCCGCTCAGTTTTACAGGATAATTAATTACCAGAATAATAAACCCTCAGGTATTGTTCATGACTTTTATAAAAATGGGAAACCACAATTCAGCTGCTTGTTGATTGAAGACCGCCCGAAAGAAATTTACTCGGGCACCGCCACCTGGTTTAACGAGGAAGGCATCAAAGAGGCATCAGCAGAATTTACCAACGGCCAGCAAGGCAACATGACGATATTCTTTACTGACGGCACACCCATCCTTGAACACTGGAATGACCTGAACCAAATGGGGATGCGGCTGGTGCAACAAGAAAAACTTAACGAAGCGTTGGTGTACTTTCAAAAAGCAAAAATCCGGGCGTTGTATGAATTTGGAAGGGAGCATAAAACCTATGCTACTGCCGTTTTCAATTTGGCCTATTTATTTGGCGCCCTCAACAATCATGCGGCCGCATTACCATTGTTCTCTTTTGCAAAAGACTTCCAGGCCAAAATGATGGGGAAAGAAGACCCAACTTATATAGCCACTTTAAGACTTTTGTTGAATACGTACGTTACCATGGGCCACTACAGAGAAGCCGTTCCATTGGCAGCAGAACTGAGCGATTACAATGCAAAAGTTTTGGGAAAGACCCATCCTGATTATGCCCAATCTTTAAATACACTGGCGGTTATGTACTGGAACCTGGCCGATTATCCGAGTGCCATTGCGTTGTATTCCCAATCAGGTGAAATCTATTCCAACGCACCAGGGAAAGAATCTGATTACGCTACAACATTGAGCAACCTGGGCACTTTATACACGGCATTGAACGACTACCCAAAAGCCCTGCATCTGTTTACAGAAGCCCAACAAATAAGGGCCAAGGCCTTCGGCAAGCAGCACCCTGATTATGCAAACTCGCTGCACAACCTCGGCCAATTTTATTTTAGTATTGGGGCTTACACCAAATCTGAAGCATATTTTCTGGAGGCTAAAACCATCCAGGAAAAATCGTTTGGCAAGGAGCATCCCGAATATTCAGTTACGATTAACAACCTGGCATTGGTATATTCTACCATGGGCGATTTTGCCAAGGCAATTCCTTTGTATGAAG
>JAYUHI010000262.1:0-10474 GCA_043767095.1 Bacteroidota bacterium | reverse complement strand
GGCGCCACTTTTTTCTTTGTATCGAAATCGTAAGAACCACAAAAGTAATCTTCGGTGCCGGTGCCGTTGATGGTTGGAAATTCCTGATCGCCATCCATAAAAAATTTAATCTCACCCTCACCCCACCAGCCGTTGTTGTGCACGCCCCAGGCCATATAGGTTCCAACATAATGTCCTTTGCCTTTGATGTTGTCCACAATGGTGTACACATCTTTGTACTTCACGGGGTTCGTTCTTCTAAATTGCGCATGAAAGTAAGCAGCATCATCGGGCACTTCAGTTAACGTGTAATCAATTTGATAGAAGATAGTGACCTTATCAACGTTAATGTTTTCAATAGTGACTTTGCATTTTTTCCGGAAAGGCATTACCCAATAACTATTGAAGGCACTCCCGGGGTTCACGCACACGGCAAGCGAAGACATGTGGGCATACTCACCCCAACCCATCCCAAAGAAATCGCCCAGGGGAACTTCCACTGATGGCGTTGCTTCATCATCCCAATAGAATCTTAAAATTGAATAACGCCAGGTGCCGGTGGGAGTGAGCCAGATGTGCTGAATAGCACCGGGTCCTGTGATTTCGGCAAGCGTAAAAGTTTTGCCTGGATCAATAATGATATAGGGATTTACTTTCCAACCCTGACCTAAATCGCGGGAAGCATTTGACGATACGCCTTCTTTGGCCATTCCTCCTTTTCCTTTCTCCCCGGTGAAATTCTCGGGCGAGATGGAACGGGTTTTGGCACTGCTCAGTCTAAAGAGATTGTCCATGCCAACGCCAAGGCCATTGAAATTTTTATCGGATTGGGCATAAGACATCAGGCTTAATAAAACCATGAACAGAATGGCGAGGTTTTTTCTCATAGCAATTTTAGTTAGATGATGGAAGTTATGAAACCCAAATGTAATCAGGCAAAACTTTTATAGGAACGGCAGGATATCCACTTCTCCATTTTGATCAAATCCAGAAAGGATATGCTGCTTATGCAATGGCGATAATATTCAAATTGATACTAATTTCTTACCTTTATTAAAACAATATATGATGGACATAAGAACAGAGAAATCAGAGATCATCAGAAAAGTTGATCAGATAAATGACGAAGCATTGCTATGTGCAATTAAGAATCTATTGGACTTTGGATTGAGCTATCAACCGATAGAAGATCAGGAATTGGAATCTTCAATTGACCTTGGACTGGAGCAATTGGAGAAAGGGGAAGGCAGACCTCACGAGGTTGTACTGGCAGATATATTGCAGAAATATAAGAAATGAGCTTTCCGGTCATCTGGCTTCCGGAAGCTGAGGTTAGTTTCAATCAAAACTTAGATTATTTGGGGCATGAATGGCCCGCAAAAGTAAAAACAGATTTTATCAATCGTGTAGATAAGGTAATACGCCTGGCATCGGCAAATCCGAATTTATATCCAGTTTACAGAATGAAAGATCAGGTGAGAAAGTGCGTAGTCCATCCGCGCATTACGATGTATTTCAAAGTAAGAAATGGAACTCTCTATTTAATCACATTTTGGAACACCTATCGGGATCCAAAAAAACTTAAGCTTTGAAGTAACTTCAGATTAAGCGGGGATATCATTCAACTGTATTGATCAATACACCAATGTTATCAATTTCAATCTTAACAACATCCTCACACATTAACGTGAACCCATCTCCAGGCACCAAACAAGTGCCAGTCATTAAAAAAACACCAGAGGGAAAACTCATTTCTTTGGTGAGCCATGAAACCAATTCAGGAAGCGAACGCTTCATTTGATTGAGTGAAGCGCTACCCTTAAATATGTCTGCTCCGTTTCTGGAAATGGTGAGGTGGATGCCCGTATTAGCTGGCAATGGTTTTTCAGGAACGTAAAGGCAAGGGCCGAGGGCTGCGCTGCCATCGTAAGTTTTGGCTTGCGGAAGGTAAAGTGGATTTTCGCCTTCAATGCTGCGGCTGCTCATGTCGTTGCCAATGGTGTAACCTTCAATGGTCCCTTCGCTGCAGATGAATAAAGTCAGTTCCGGTTCAGGCACATTCCAGGTTGAGTCTTTTCTAATTCTAATCAGGTGGTTGTGCCCAGCCACTCGCTGGGGATTAGCTTTGAAAAATATTTCTGGCCTTTCGGCATCATACACTTTATCATAAAATACGGAGGCGCCAGAATTTTTTGATTCATCCATCCGCGCTTCTTTGCTGCGAAAATAAGTGACACCTGCCGCCCAGACTTCTTGGGTGTCGATGGGTGGAAGTAAATCGGTAAGAATAAGATCAGCTGCACTCGAATTCGGATTTAATCCTTCTATTTCCTTTTTCAGTTTGCTATGAAGTTTAGAATGGTTAATGGTCTGTTCCCAGCTTTTGCTCAGGAGATAATATTGGTTGTTCGCCTCACACACAGTTCCCTGTCTGGTTCGATATAATTTCATGGATGTTCGGTTTATGGATTGTGAATTCCTAAGTTAGTGCAAAATTAAGATTGTGTGGAAAACCGAAAAGCGCTTACCGAAATTTGGGTGTACCCGATTAAGTCCCTACCAGGTATCAGGGTGAGTTCGGCTATGGTGGTAGAAAAAGGATTGCAGGGCGACAGGCGGTTCATGCTGGTGGATGAGAACAATACCTTTATGACGCAGCGCAAGTTTCCGCAAATGGCTTTGTTTGACATTTCAATCGATGAACAGATAATTCGCGTTCGATCAAAGTCAAACGACCGGCTTAATACGTTGTTCATTGGCTATGAAACTTCTTCGGAAGAAAGGATTAAAACTTTTGTTTGGGATGATGAGGTAGAGGTGGTGGAAGTTAGCCCCGCCTCTTCTAAATGGTTTAGTGAAGCGCTGAGGATGCACTGTAAATTAGTTTTCTTTCCGGAAAAAAATGCACGAAGAATTGACCCTCAGTATGTCAAGGAAGATCACCATGTTAGCCTGGCCGATGGGTATCCTTTTTTAATTATCGGAAAAAGTTCGCTAACCGATTTGAACCAACGGGTTGGTTATGAATTGTCCATGAAAAGATTCCGGCCAAATTTTGTTTTCGAAAGGGGTGCGCCCTATGAAGAAGATGAGTGGCACAATTTCGGAGTGGGGCTGGTTCGGTTTGCGGGAGTAAAGCCCTGCAGCCGGTGTGCGATTACAACAGTCGATCCTGAAACAGGAATAAAAGGGGAGGAGCCGTTGAGAACACTTTCTACTTACAGAAGAAGAGATGGAGAAGTTTATTTTGGTCAAAATGTAATTGCGCTGAACCAGGGCGAAATCAAACAAGGAGATGAAATTCATTTATTATAATTGCAGGGCTGTTATTCAGTCATCCGCACTTTTAGCTTTGTTAAGTTTAAGCCTTATTCTCAGCTCTTGTGAAAACAAAAAGCCGCTTCCTATTTTCGGCAATCGCTTCGAGGAAGGCGGTGACACGGTCTATCACACCATTGCTCCGTTTTTATTTGTGGATCAGGACAGCGCCATCATTACCAAAGCAACAGTTGCCAACAAGATTTATGTAGCCGATTTTTTCTTTACCAGTTGCCGCACCATTTGCCCGATCATGAAAACTCAAATGCTGAGGGTTTATGAGGCCACAAAAGAGATGAACGATGTGCTGCTGATTTCACATACCATCGATCCTGAATACGATACGGTTGCTCTGCTTCATGATTTTGCTGAGCGACTTGGAGTACAAAGTTCTAAGTGGCATTTTTTAACCGGGCAAAAAGATTCTATTTATAAAATCGCTCAAACCAGCTATTTCGCCACAGCCATGGAAGACCAAACCGAACCAGAAGGCTTCATTCACAGCGGTGCTTTCTTATTGATTGATAAGTTGGGCAGGATTCGCGGTAAGTATGACGGCACGAAAGAGGTTGAAGTGAACAAGCTTATTGCTGACATCAAGAGATTGAGAAATGAAAGTAATGAGATGTAAACAGTCGGCTGCGGGAAGTAGGCAGTTGACAGGAGGCAGTTGGCAGTACTTGCTTGGAAGACACTGCCTACTGCTTACTGCCTGCTGCTTACTTTTTGCTTGCAGCGCAAACGACAATAAACTTCAGCAATATCTCGTACAGGGCGAAGAACTCTACATCAAGCACTGCAGCAATTGTCATCAAAAAGATGGAAAAGGATTGGGCCTGGTTTACCCTCCTGTGGATGTTTCCGATTATTTGGATTCCAATTTTGCTGATGCCATCTGCCTGATGGAATACGGCCAACGGGGAGAGTTAAAAGTAAATGGGAAATCATTTAACCAGGCCATGCCGGGCATTCCATCACTCACCGATTTGGAAATAGCTGAAATAACTACTTATCTGTATAATTCCTGGGGCCGGGAAAAAGGTTTGGTCGATGTAAAGGACGTCACCGAAATCCTGCAGCAATGTAAGTAACCATTATTCTGGCCGACCGCTATGCTCACTCTTTAAATATTTTTCCCTCAGCTCGCGATACTTCTGTGTGTGTTTTGGATTGATCGGTTTCCCGTTGAATTTAATTTCATCTTCTGACCAGGAGATGCTTTCGATTTTGTCTGTTGAATCCAAATAGCCATCACTTACCAATTCCTTTTGTGCTTCGGCTTCAAATTCTTTTACCCGTTTCGTCCATGAACCGGAAACATCAAGGCCATTGTCATTGTCAAACGAATTCCAATTTATTCCCGGGTCGTTGCGAAGTGTTTCGTGAAGTCTTTCCATTTCCTCCTCCAGGTTTTTATTGAGACCGTCCAGGTCGTGATAAAATTCAAAATCCATTTCCTTCAATTGTTCCTGCATCCGTTCCATGCTTGCTTCAAACTCTGGCCCCATGCTTTCAAACCGCTCTTTCATGAGGGCGCTCATCTCATCATTAAATCCTTCAAAATCTTTTTCATCGAAATGAAATTTCTTCCAGTCTATCGAATCCAATTGAAAAGCATCATCGGGCATGAAGGGAAAATCAAAATCGGGCGGGAAGCCAGGAACTTCAAGATCATTTAAATCGGGGAGTGCAGGCATGTTAATGTCGAAGGGGATATTGAGGTGCATTAAATTCCTCAACCCTTCATCGCCTTCAAAGCCTTCGGTGATAGATTCATGTGGTTCTCCGTTTTCATCAAAAGTGATAATAGTTTTTCGGGAGTATGTTGCGTTTTTCTTTTTGGAGTCAACCTTTTTGGTGGTATCCTGAAAGCCTTTAAAATTTTTAGTTGGGGATTTCCAACTACTCAACATCAAGGCGCTGATTAGAAGGAGGGATGCTATAACTACAGGTTGGATGGCTTTAGTCTTCATAACTAATGGATTTACTTGGAATGATTAACAAGCTTACTTGAAAAACCGGTGATAGTTACAGAGATGTTTCGAAAATGGTTTTTGGCTTAGGAAGGGGTGAGAATTTTTTGAAATAAAAAAGTGGTGGCCTTTAATTAGCATAAAGACCACCACGGCTTTAAAAAGAATTAAATATTGGGCTGAGGGGTCATCCTCAAATAAGGCTTAATCCGGTTGTGGCCTTTCGGGAACTTAGCCGGAATGTCTTCATCTTTTACTGCGGCTATAATCACAACATCTTCGCCATGTTTCCAATTGGCGGGCGTTGCCACGCTGTAGTTAGCTGTCAATTGAAGACTATCGATTACCCTCAAGATTTCGTCAAAATTTCGTCCAGTAGATGCCGGGTAGGTTATAGTGAGTTTGACTTTCTTGTCGGGCCCAATCACAAACACGGAGCGAACCGTAAACTTGTCGGTGACGTTGGGGTGAACCATGTCATACAAATTGGCGATCTCAAATTTGGGGTCGGCAATAAGGGGAAAATTGACCACCGTGTTTTGGGTTTCGTTTATGTCGCCAATCCATTTGGTGTGCGCATCCAGGTGGTCCGCACTCAAAGCCAGCACTTTTACATTTCTCTTATCGAATTCACTTCTGAGTTTGGCGACAGCGCCTAACTCGGTAGTGCACACCGGGGTAAAATCAGCGGGGTGAGAGAAAAGCACGCCCCAACTGCTGCCCAGCCATTCGTGAAAATTAACCTTACCCTCTGATGTTTCAGCCTGAAAATCAGGAGCTAAATCGCCTAATCGTAATCCCATATTTTTATTTGTTTAGAATTTCGGCCAAATATATTTAAAGTCTATAGAAATTATAGATTAAAGCTAAACTTATTTGTCCTCTTACTTATTTCGGTTCATTATTTCTTTCAGGGTGCTGCCTGAAAGGATCCGCAATGTTTCATCCCTCACTTTTATAAGGGCAAGCCGGATTCCACAATTTTTTTCATCCACGCACTCCTCGCAAGGCTCATAATAGTTTAGAGATACACAAGGAAGCATGGCAATGGCTCCGTCCATAATCCGGATAACATCCATCAGGTTTACCTCTTCGGGTTTTTGATACAGGTAATATCCACCACCTTTTCCTTTTTTACTGTGAAGAACCTTGGCATTCCTTAATTCCAGTAAAATGGTTTCAAGGAATTTCTTTGGAATGTTTTGGGCTTCGGAAATCTCTTGAATATGGATTGGCCCCTGGTTATGCCGTTCGGCTAAGTAAACCAACGCGTGAATGGCATATTTACATTTTTTGGAGAGCATAAGTCAAATCTCCGCATTTTAACTGCAAAGTAATTTGGATGAAATGATTTATTTTTGGCTGGTACATGGTGGCGCATTTCTCGTGGAAAAGAATTTGAAAATTCATCTGCCTGCATTTGCCAACAAGCCGGGGTAGCTCAGGGGTAGAGCAGCTGATTCGTAATCAGCAGGTCGTGAGTTCAAATCTCATCCCCGGCTCTTCGACAGGCATGTAAATTGAAGGTCGTGGTTCCCTGCTTGCCGACAGGCAGGAAGTCCCATCTTCGGCTCAAAAAAAATTAGTGCCCGGAACTGGACTCGAACCAGCACACCTTGCGGCATACGCCCCTGAAACGTACGTGTCTACCAATTTCACCATCCGGGCAATTACAGAAGCCAGTTCTGCAATAAATCGATTCTTCATCCATGAGAAACTTCTTTTTCTCAAAGACTTAGTGCCCGGAACTGGACTCGAACCAGCACAGCTTGCGCCATACGCCCCTCAAACGTACGTGTCTACCAATTTCACCACCCGGGCTGAATCTATTTTCAGGGGCAGCAAAAATAAGAAATAGTAGGAAATCCAACTGATTAGTTAATCCGAAAACCGAAACTTCTTAACACTTTAAGACTGTAAATTCACCATCTGCTTAAATCATCTATAAGGTCTACATTTTTCTTTTACAATCCCTTCTAAAATATTATTAATCCTATCTTTGAGAACCATAAACATTAATACCATGAAAAAGCTGTATATATTCCTCCAGCACTTCGTATTTCTGGTTTTATTCTTTGTTACACTAACGGCATTCAGTCAACAATCCGTTTCAATTGGAACCAGCACTACAAACAAAAATGCTGTTCTGCTTTTGTTTGGAGATGGAAAGCAGGGGTTAATAATCCCTGTAACCACAACTCCATCTTCCATCCCTGCAACGGAAGGGATGGTGGTTTATAATTCCACCGATAAGAAAGTATATTATAGTGACGGCAGTACATGGGCTGAAATAGGAAAAGGAACTGCCGGAGCTACGCCAACCCTGGCGATTAACGGGAATCAAATATCAATTTTCTCAGGTACTAATGTAAATCTGGCGGCTACTAATCCTGCCAAGGTTGGTCAACTGTTTATGTGGGATGGAGCCAAATGGACTACCACATCTGGGGCAATACCACCAGCCGACAAGCAGGTTTTGAAGTGGAATGGCACCACCTGGGCTCCTGCAGACTTAGGATCCGGAGGCACGGTAACGGCTGTTTCCGTAACAACATCCAACGGTGTGAGTGGAACGGTGCTAACATCAACAACAACGCCTGCCATATCATTAACGCTTGGGGCCATCACGCCAACGAGCGTGGCAGCCTCCGGCACAATCACGGGCGCCAATCTTTCCGGCACCAATACGGGCGACCAAACAAATATCACAGGCAATGCCGCCACGGTTACCACGAATGCGAATTTAACCGGCCCTGTTACTTCAACAGGAAACGTTACCTCAATTGCCGCAGGGGTAATTACCAATACCATGTTGGCCGGTAGTATAGTGGAAGGGAAGCTATCATTCTCGGACATACTCACCGGAAATTTTTCCACAGCGGCTCATGGGTTTGTTCCCAAGGGCACGAATGTTGGCAACTTTTTGAAAGACGATGGAACATGGGCAACTCCGGGAGGCGGAGGCGATATGGTTTTAGCCTCAACACAAACGAACACGGGGGCAAAATCTTTTAACGATGGCACCTTACTACTTGGAAATGTGGGCAATTCGTTCTTCAGTAGGTTTACGAATACGGCAACAGCCGCCAGGGTTTACACCCTTAAAGATGCGAGTGGCACAATCGCCTTTACCTCAGATATTACCGGAATAAACAGCGGCACCAATACGGGTGACCAAATAAACATCACAGGCAATGCCGCCACTGTTACCACCAATGCAAACTTGACAGGCCCCGTAACTTCAGTTGGCAATGCAACCACTGTTGCAGCAGGTGGAATCACCAACGCTATGTTGGCCAATGTGGCCACCGCAACTTTCAAAGGGAGGACAACGGCAGGCACAGGAGTGTCCGAAGATTTAACCGTTGCCCAGGCCAAGGCATTGCTCA
Source organism: Bacteroidota bacterium (assembly GCA_043767095.1). Lineage (GTDB taxonomy): Bacteria > Bacteroidota > Bacteroidia > Cytophagales > Cyclobacteriaceae > ELB16-189. The sequence continues at coordinate 1,815 of JAYUHI010000262.1, read as the reverse complement.
ATTTAGCAGGCACCAATACAGGCGACCAAACTACAATCAGCGGAAATGCGGGCACGGCAACCGCCCTTGCAACAGGCAGGACCATCGCCATCACGGGCGATGTAACTTATACGTCACCACTATTTGACGGGTCCACCAACGTAACAGCAGCTTCCACCGTAACACGCATCAACAGCACTTTGTTATCCGGTTTAGGCACAGGCTTATTGAAAAACACTACCGGCACAGGCGTACCGAGCATTGCCTTAAACTCTGATCTGCCAGCCATGACGGCAACGGTAGGTGGGGCCGTGCCAACCCCACCCAACAATACCACTACATTTTTAAGGGGCGATGGAACCTTTGCAACTCCAGCAGGGGGTGGTACTGTAACCGCTGTATCCGTTGCCACAGCAAATGGATTTAGTGGCACGTCAAGTGGGGGTGCCACTCCCGCTTTGACCATAATAGCCGGGGCCATTGTGCCTACATCTGTCAACAGTGTTGTGCTTTCGGGATCGGCCACTCCAACACTGGCTGTCACAGGTACAACATCGGTTTCAGGCACAAATACCGGTGATCAGACCATCACCCTCACGGGCGATGTTACCGGAAGTGGAACCGGCTCTTTCGCTACATCTGTTGGAAGAATAAACGGCACAACATTATCGGGCCTTGCCACCGGCATTTTGAAAAACACTACTGCAACAGGAGTCCCATCAATTGCCATAGCCGGAGACTTTCCAACACTCAACCAAAACACAACAGGGAGTGCTGCTACACTGACTACCCCAAGGAATATTCATGGCGGATCATTTAATGGTTCTGGCGATGTCACGAATATTATCGCTTCCACTTTTGGGGGAACAGGAAACGGGTTCAGTAAATTATCAGGAGCAACGGGTACCGAAAAAACATATACTTTACCGGACATAAGCACAACGATCCTAACAAAAAATTATACAGGATCATTGGCCAGTGGAATATTGAAAAGTACAACTGCTACAGGTGACTTGTCTATCGCCTTAAATTCAGATTTGCCAACGATGACAGCAACGGTTGGAGGGGCCGTGCCCACGCCACCCAACAATACCACTACTTTTTTAAGGGGGGATGGAACATTTGCAACTCCAGCGGGTGGCGGCACCGTCACCGCTGTATCCGTTGCCACAGCCAATGGGTTTAGCGGAACGTCAAGCGGGGGTGCAACGCCAGCGTTGACCATAATAGCAGGGGCCATTGTGCCTACATCTGTCAATGGAGTTGTTCTTTCTGGATCCGCTACCCCAACACTGGCAGTAAGCGGCACCACATCGGTTTCCGGTACCAACACTGGGGATCAAACAAACATCACGGGCAATGCTGGTACCGTTACCACCAACGCAAACTTGACCGGGCCGGTAACTTCCATTGGAAACGCAACCACCATTGCCGCAGGGGTAATTACCAACGCCATGCTGACCAATGTGGCAACCGCAACTTTTAAGGGAAGAACAACGGCAGGAACGGGAGTGCCCGAAGATTTAACTGTAGCCCAAGCTAAGGCATTGCTCAATTTAGCAGGCACCAACACCGGTGACCAAACCACTATAACCGGAAATGCCGGAACGGCCACCGCACTTGCAACTGGCAGAACCATCGCCATCACGGGTGATGTAACTTATACTTCCCAAGTTTTGACGGCACCACTAACGTAACGGCATCGTCAACGGTGACACGAATCAATAACACATCGTTGTCAGTTTTAGGAACCGGCTTATTAAAGAATACAACAGGCACAGGCGTACCGAGTATTGCATTAAATTCAGATTTGCCAGCCATGACAGCAACGGTGGG
>JAYUHI010000261.1:0-10482 GCA_043767095.1 Bacteroidota bacterium | reverse complement strand
CCGGGTGCTGTGATTACCAAACAATTTTGCTGAACTTTGTTACCTGTATTTTCCGCGAGCCTTCAAAAGTTTTAGCCTGCGGATTTAAGGTAATAACTTTTCCTTTTCAATTTCACCCATTTCAATGGGGTCAGGTTTCAAAGGATCGCAAATGCTGTATCTAAACATTGGTCAACATAAAAATGACTTAAGATTTAAAATGGCAAATCATCCGTGGCCGATTCGGGTGCGGGTTTAAAGTCTTCCTGCCCTGGCCGGGCGCTGGGATATTCCTGTGCAGGTGGTGGCGCTGCTTGACGTTGTCCCGAAGACTGGGTTTTCAACATGGTCATATTGTCGGCCTGCACTTCGGTGATGTAATGCTTTACATTGTCTTTCTCCCAGGAGCGTGTGCGTATCCTCCCTTCGATATACACCATGTCGCCCTTGTGCAAATATTTCGCGGCTATGTCGGCAAGCCCGCGCCATAACACAATGTTGTGCCACTCGGTAATTTCTTTGCGCTCGCCTGTGGTTTTATCTTTATAGCTCTCGGTGGTGGCCATACTGAAGTTAGCCACCGTTACACCACTTTCTAAATTTCTCACTTCCGGGTCTTTGCCCAAGTGACCGATCAAGATTGCTTTGTTTACTCCTGCCATATTTTTTTGGTTATTATTGAGATTGGAATTCCCACTGTAGCCTGACTGCATCGGGAGAGATTCAAAATTACTTCTTTTCCTATTTTAACCTAAGGGAAAATCCTTCAGATATTTTCTGATCAGCACCGGCTTGGCCATACGTTCAATATCTTGTTCGGAAAAGAACTTTCCATGCCTTAAGGTATGATGCGAGACATTGCTAAAATCTATTTCGAAGAACTTTCCCATTATTTCCTGGTGAGAGAGAATTTGGTTGATTCGGATGCTTTTGCGTTGGGCCATCGGCAATGACATTGCTGTTTCTTTCGTAAACAATTCCATGGCTTTAGAGTCGCTTAATTGTCTTTTCGATTCAATCAGGAAGTATTCGTTCAACCCTTGCCAGATATCTTTACTCTCGCGTGGTTTCATCCAGATATTTTTCCCTGACCGGATTACGAAATAATTGAAATGCCGGACTTTCTTTTTCTTCATTTTAGATTTCACAGGAAGTAAAAGCTGACGTCCATTTTGATAAGCCACACATCGCCTGGAGAAAATACATTCATCACATTTTGGGTTGCGCGGCATGCAATGCATGGCCCCAAACTCCATCATGGCCTGGTTGAACTCGCCCGGTTGATCATGCGGAATCAAGCTGTTGGCCAATTCGAAAAAATATTTTTTACCGTTAGGTGATGCAATATTCAGATCAATACCAAACAACCGCGACAAAACCCGAAAAACATTGCCGTCCACCACAGCCGATGGTTGATGAAACGCCATTGAAGCTATTGCGGCAGCCGTGTAATCGCCAATGCCGGGAAGTCTTTTAAGCTCAGTTACGGATTTCGGGAAGCGTCCATGCAAGTGATTGGAAACCAATTTGGCGCACCGGTGGAGGTTTCGTGCGCGCGAATAATAGCCAAGGCCCTGCCAAAGCCTCAGCACTTCTTTTTCAGGAGACTGAGCTAGTTTTTTAACGGTAGGAAATTTTTTTACGAACTGTAAATAGTAGGGAAGCCCCTGGTTAACCCGCGTCTGCTGCATCAGCACCTCAGAAAGCCAGATTTTGTATGGGTCTTTCGTTTTTCTCCAGGGTAAATCGCGTTTGTTTTCGTGGTACCAATCCAACAGCAACGATGAGAAGCGTTTTTTATCCATGTTTAACCTGCCGTATGAATGCCCTGCCATAGCTACCAATCAAAGTAATATACTGTAAATCAGCAACTACTATTTGCGTATGCGAAATTGCGTTCTAAATTTGCCGACCTGAAACAATCTGAACCCTAAAACAATACGACAGTGACAAAATCTGATATCATCAATCAAATTGCAGACAAGACCGGAATCGACAAAAGCGATGTAACCGCTTCGGTGGAGGCTTTTTTTTCCATCGTGAAAACCAACATGAGCAACGGCCACAATATTTATGTGCGCGGCTTTGGAAGCTTTGTTAACAAGAAGCGGAAGAAGAAAATCGCCCGGAATATTTCGCGCAACACAGCTATTATTATTGACGAACACTTTATCCCCAGCTTTAAACCGGCCAAAATCTTTATCAACAAGATTAAAAGCAGCGACAAGGTGAAGCAGATGGCTGTGAAGATGGTGGAGAAGTAGACCTCACCCCCGGCCCCTCTCCGAAGGAGAGGGGTGAACACACTCACAACCCTTTATTAATTGTGAAAGCGGAGGATTTCAAAAATGCGCATCCAGCGTAAGCAATCATGCTAAAAACCCGACTCATACTTATCATCGCTTGTGGTATAACCGTCTGGTTGATTTTTTTGCTGCCTAAATCCGTTGTCGAAAATGAAGGGGAGTTGAAGAGCACCCGAGCCAATCCAACGTCTTCCTCTGTTCATTCGGAGATTGACCCACTGATTCAAAGTCAGATTAATCAATTGAAACTCAAACTGGCAGACTCAAAAGCCTCCCCCCTCGGAGGCCAGGGGGCTCGAAATTCTGCTATATTTGCCGACTCTTTGGCCGGCTTGTACCAAAAGGCCACGCGATACGACAGTGCCGCGTGGTATGCCGAGCAAGCCAATGTGTTCTTTGAAACAACTGAAAGCAGGTTGAAAGCAGCCGAAGCCTTCTATCAGGCGTTTTCATTTGCTGTGGATAACACCAGGCGAAATGAACTGGCAGCTAAGGCCCGTAGTTTTTTCCAGCAAATACTGGATGAGAACCCTGCGAACTTAGATGTTAAAACGAAGATGGCTCTAACTTTTATAGGAACATCCACCCCCATGCAGGGAATAACTTTACTGCGCGAGGTGTTGGCCGAGAATCCAAAATTTCAACCAGCCCTGTTTAACATGGGCATGCTTTCAGTTCAATCGGGCCAGCACGTCAAAGCTATTGAGTGGTTGACAAAGCTGTTGGCCGTGAGCCCCGATGATGTTCAGGGAATGCTTTTGCTGGGTGTGGCTTATGCCGGCAACGGAGAGAAAGAGAAAGCGCGCGAACAATTTGAAAAAGCAAAAAAACTGGATTCGGACCCGGCTGTTCAGCAACAGGCGGATGCGTATCTGAAAGATTTAAAATAAAATTATTTCACTCCCGGTGCTGACGGGAAAAAACCAAAAACATTTATGCCGAGCGGAAAGAAAAGAAAGAAACACAAAATGGCGACCCACAAACGCAAGAAGCGCTTGAGAAAGAACCGTCATAAGAAGAAGTAATTTTTAAACAATGCCACTTAAAACCTCCAAAGGTTTATAAAACCTTGGAGGTTTCCGAAGAGACATTCATTTTTCAAACAATTAAACATTTAAAACCTTGAGCAGCGAACTCATCATCAGTTCGGCTCAGGATGGTTGCCGGCTGGCGCTACTACGCGATAAAACACTCGTAGAGTTTCACCAGGACGAGGCAGGAAGCAAGTTTGTAGTAGGCGATATTTACTTAGGCACCGTGAAGAAAGTGGTGCAAGGATTAAATGCCGCCTTCATTGACATCGGGTATGAAAAGGATGCGTTCCTTCACTACCTGGATTTGGGTGCGCAATTCAACTCACTTCAAAAGTTCAGCAAACTTGTAAGGGCGAAAAAGATTAACGGAGCCAAACTCGATAAATTTCATCGGGAGAAAGACATTGACAAGCATGGCAAAATTGGCCAGGCACTTTCAAAAGGTCACTTGGTTCCAGTTCAGATCGTTAAAGAACCCATTTCTACCAAAGGCCCGCGGCTATCCTCCGAGCTAAGTATCCCAGGACGTTACCTGGTGCTGGTTCCTTTTTCAAATGCAGTCAGCGTTTCGAAAAAAATCACCAGCAGCGAAGAGCGCAAGCGTTTATTGCGCCTCATCCAATCCATCAAACCCGAAAACTTCGGGGTTATCATCCGCACGGTGGCTGAGGGCAAGGAAACGGCCGACCTCGACAAAGACCTGCGGAGCATTGTGAAAACGTGGGAAGACGGCATGGAGCGGCTCGTTACAGCCAACTCTCGCGACAAAATAATTGGTGAGTTGAGCAAGACCTCCTCGCTTTTGCGCGATGTGGTGAACGAATCGTTCGATAACATTCACATTGACGATAAGAAGATTTACGATGAAGTGGTAAACTACATGCACATCAATGCTCCGGACAAAGAGAAGATCGTGAAGCTCTACACCGGCAAAGCCAAAATCTTTGAACATTATGGCATTGAAAGGCAAATCAAATCTGCTTTCGGGCAAACGGTGAGTTTGCGTGCCGGTGGCTATCTGATCATTGAGCATACCGAAGCCCTTCATGTGATTGATGTGAACAGTGGCAATAAATCTAATCGCGAATCCAATCAGGAAACTACTGCACTATCCGTAAATCTTGAAGCAGCAAGGGAAGTGGCCCGCCAGTTACGCTTGCGCGATATGGGCGGAATTATTGTGGTTGATTTTATTGACATGCGCAGTGCCGACAACAAACGGCTCATCTACCAAACCATGCAGCAGGAGATGCAGGCCAATGACCGCTCCAAGCACACCGTGCTGCCGTTGTCCAAATTCGGGTTGATGCAAATCACCCGCGAACGGGTGCGGCCGCAGGTAACTATTGTTACCAAAGAAGTATGCCCATCATGCAACGGCACCGGTAGCATCACGGCCAGCATTTTAATAACCGATCAGATTGAGCAAGGCATTCAACATTTGTTCGAAAAGCAAAACGAGCCGAACCTGGTGTTGGCTTTGCATCCATTCCTGTACGCCTATTATTCAAAAGGAATTTTTTCCAAGCGGTTTAAATGGTGGATGAAATACAGACGGTGGGTGGATTTGGTTAGGGATTCTTCCTTAGGCATTACTGAATTTCATTTCCTGAACAAGGATGGAGAGGAAATAGAAATGGGGGTAACATCTGCTGTCAAGGAAAAGGAAGAAGTTAAAGAGGAAGTTGAGGGTTAATTTCAACTACCCAAACAACGAACTTGCCGAAAGTTTTAAACTTTCGGAAAGTTAGAATTCTTATCATTCCAACTTTTCTTTAAACCAAATGGTCTAAAGCCAAATTAAGATATAATGACGATGAAATGGATTTATGGTTTACTTGTCGTTCTAAGTTTCTCCAGGTTTCAGTGCGGAGAAACAGATGATTGCCAAAAGCCATGCGGCTACAGGGCAACCGTAAAAGATCTTACTGGTTTAGATGGATGTAACTTCGTTCTGGAATTGGAAGACGGCTCAAGGCTGGTGCCTCAAAAACTCATTTACATCCAGGCGCCCGATCCGGAACAAGACCCCGGCTATTATTTTGATTTTAAAGATGGCGAGAAGGTGTGTTTTGATTACCGGGAAACGGAAGGGGCTGACGCTTGCATGGTCGGCAAGTTAGTTTTTCTCACTTGTATAAAAGTCTGTGATAGCAGTGAGCAGGGTAATTGAGAACTAACTCATCCATGAATCAGCTCTCCAAAAGTTCAAAACTTTTGGAGAGTTTTATTTCTATGCCTTGGCGTAAAAATCAAGTTTAGTTTCTTTCGCCCCCAGCGACTGCAAATACTCAATAACCAATTTCGATTGCTCTCCGCCCTTGTTGGCATGATGCAACATAGTGAACCCATGCGGCCCTTTGGAGTTGAGTAATCCAGGGTTAAACGTGAGCACACTTTTCACCACATCCAGGTGCCCCAACATACAAGCGAGATAAATATTGTAACGCGCGCCTTTGCTCAAAAGGAAAATTGCAATGTCGTTGTTGCCTACATGGCCGGCTGCTTCAATACCCGATTCAAAATCGCCACCGCCCCAATCGTATGAACAATGAAGCAATTGCTGTTCATTGACCAACAATTCTTTTACCTTATCGAGATTGCCATGTGAAACGCCCACAAACTCTTTTACCAGATCAAGTTTAAGGGCCGGTGGTTTTTCCTGCTTGGGTGTTTGTCCGCTCAGGACAAACGGAAGTACCAGGCCACCTAAAATTGTTTTCTGGAGGAACTGCTGACGGGAGATGTTGATTGGATTCATAAGGTGAGATTTATCTATGAAACGGAATGTGCGAGGCAGCGTCTTTCCCTGGTTGTGTGATTTTGATGAACGGTAATTCTGGTTTTTTTCATAGAAACCGGTTAAAAGAATATGATTTCGAATCACTCTAAAAAATTATGGGAGTTCTGGAAACCCATGAATGTTATTTCCGTTACATTTATCAAAACAATATCATTTTGATATCATATATGAAAAATGAACGCGATTTTACACCTGTTTCCGGCTACATCATGCTGGCGATGACATTAGTACTCTTTTTTGTTGGAACAGCAGGGTTAATTGCCATGCGCAATCCACAATTCAGTTGGCTATTAGGAGCGGGTCTGCTGTTAACTCCCGGCTTTTTCTTCATTAATCCCAACAGTTCTGTAGTGTTGGTACTATTTGGCGATTACAAGGGAACAGTAAAAACAAATGGATTTTATTGGGTTAACCCTTTCTTCGCCAAAAACCGGATTTCGCTTCGGGCTAGAAATTTCGACAGCGAGAAGATTAAAGTAAATGACAAAGTGGGTAATCCTATTCAAATTGGCGTGATCCTGGTGTGGCAAGTGCGCGACACTTTCAAGGCGGCTTTTGAAGTGGACAACTACGAAAACTTTGTGCGTATTCAAAGTGACTCAGCGGTACGCACGTTGGCGGGCCAATATCCGTACGACAATTTTGATACGGAGGAAGAACTCACACTGCGCTCGGGTCATGCAGAAGTAAACAGGCAACTCGAAGAAAACCTGAAGCACAGACTTGACATGGCAGGCATCCATGTGATTGAGGCAAGGATTGGCTACCTCGCCTACGCTCCGGAAATCGCTGGAGCTATGCTAAGAAGGCAACAAGCCTCGGCTGTTGTAGCTGCCCGCTTTAAAATTGTTGAAGGCGCAGTTTCCATGGTGCAAATGGCATTGGAACATTTGTCCAGGCAAAACATCATCAATCTGGATGAAGAACGCAAAGCCGCGATGGTAAGCAATCTTATGGTTGTGCTTTGCGGAGATAGGGATGTTAGCCCTGTGGTGAATACTGGTACGCTCCACCAATAATTCACATGCTGGCAGTTTATAAAAAGGGTAATTACTCCCTACTGGATGAAGGTGGAAAAGAAACCGGTCGCCTCATCATGGAGGGAGTATTTACGTGTAAGATTCACATTGAGACTCTGGATGGGCAACTCAATTTTGTTAAGGATGGTTTTTTCTCCCCTGTCAAAATTAACCGCAATGGCCGGGAGGTGGGCGAAGTAAAATCAAGTTGGGACGCCATGCTGTTTAAGCTCGATTGGGGAAGTCGAATACATCAATACAGACTTTGCCAAAAGAATTTTTGGAAATCGACTTTCAAGCTGACCAACGAATCCAAAGAAGAGTTGATGGTCATCATTCCTCAGTTCAGATGGACGCAAATGAGCTACGACTATCAGATAGAGATCAATGGCAAGCAATCTCCGGCCAGCCCGATGATTGTTTTATTGGCCGTTTATGGAGTCAGGAAAATGTTAGAAGAGCAATACGCAGCTTCATAATTTATATTTGGATGGCTCAGAAAAAACCTTTTGTGCTACGGCTTGATCCTGAAATCCTGAAGGCGATAGAAAAGTGGGCTGCCGATGAATTCCGGAGTTCGAATGGTCAACTGGAATGGATCATTACGAAAGCTCTGAAGGATGCCGGACGGATCAAATCAAAACCTTAATCGTTACCCAATTACTTCATCACCATAATTGCCGCCATCGTTTCAATGCCATCCCACAAATACTGCAACATCACATTCTCATTTTCAGCATGCTGGTTATTGTCGTAGTTCACGATAGGTACAGTGATGGGCTGGGTGTTTAGAATTTTTTCAAAGAGAAATAGGGGAAGACTTCCGCCCAACGATGGAACTTTGATAACCTCATAATCAATGGTGGATTCAACCGCTTTCGTCACTCGCAACGCTATGGGCAAGTCCATGGGTGTGCGTTGCGCATTGTACCCGTGTCCGCGTTTGGTGATCTTGGCCAGTAAAGGATACTGCCTGCGTTCAACATCCGAAGGCTTATGATCAATCACATAATATCCTTGCCTGATAATATGATCCGTAACTTTTTTGATTTGCCGGTCCACATCGTTGCCTGCCACCAATCTTAAGTCCAAGACTGCCGTGGCTTCGGTTGGAATTTGATTGCTGGCCATGCTGCCTATGTTTCCGCTCTGCATGCCGTTGATGTTCAACGTGGGCAGGCTGAGCAATTCCATAAAACTTTTACCGTTGCCGTCTGGTTTGCCGAGGGCTAAGTCTTCTTGCAACATTGACTCAACGCTTGGAATTTTTGCCAGTGCTTGTTTTTCCGTTTCCGAGAAAGGAGTAACGTCATCATAAAACCCTTTAATCAAAACATTCCCATTCCCATCTTTCATGCTGCTCAACAACTGTGCGAGACGCATAGCCGGATTGGGCGCCCAGTTTCCATAGTTGCCACTGTGCAGCGGACGTTTTGAGGCATACACTTTCAAATCAATGTTAACATCGCCCCGAACACCAAACACCACTTGCTTTTTGCCGGAGATGTGACGAGGGCCATCGCAGATCACCCACAAGTCGGCTTTTAGTTTTTCTTTGTTGCGGATAAAAATTTCTTCCAGGTTAATGGAACCGGCTTCTTCCTCACCTTCGAAAAAGAATTTGATGTTAACCGAAGCCTTATTGTTTGTTTGCTTCAGCACCTCGTACGCTTTGATAATGGCGAACACTCCGGCTTTGTCATCCGATGAACCACGCGCATATAATCTCCAGCTTGGATTAATATTTTCGTTGGAATTTGGAAATGGAATTTTCTTTCCGTCTTTATCAAGCCTATCCGTAAAAAGTGCTGGCGTGAATGGCTCTAATCCTTCCGCCCATTGTTTGGGATTTACCGGCTGACCATCATAATGCGCATAGAGCGCGATGGTGGTTGTGGCGCCCGGAGTTTTTAACTCCCCAAAGACAACCGGTGCAGAACCTGGCTTTCCAGAGAGTAGAAATTCACTTTTCACGCCCAGTTTATTCAGCATCTCGCTGATGTAATTAGCATTGCGAATGATGTTAACTGAATCGCCCAGCACATTGGGGATGGATAAAAAACTGGCGTATTCCGTGAGCCAACGGTGTTGAGTTTTTTGATCGGTGATGAATTGCTTGGAAGTGAGCTGAGAGTGGGCACCATTTAAAATGCATCCCAACAAAATGATTAGCAGGAATCTCATGGCTTAGTTTATTTAGATCAATCGGATTTCAACTCAAACTTACGGTTAGGGTTGATTAGAAAAAACAGCCTTTGATGCATGGCGATCCTACCCCTATATTTGGTAGATGGCTTCAATCATCCCAGGTTTTGAGTACGACATCTTTATCTCCTATCGCCACAACGATAACCGTTCAGGCTGGGTAACGGAATTTGTCAAAGCGTTACAAGAGGAACTGGCCGCCACCATCAAAGAACCTGTCTCTGTTTACTTCGACACCAATCCACATGATGGCCTTTCCGAAACCCACGATGTGGATGAATCGCTAAAAGAAAAACTCAAGTGCCTCATCTTTATTCCCATTATTTCCCAAACCTATTGCGACCCAAAAAGTTTTGCCTGGAGAAACGAATTTATTGCTTTCAAAAATATTGTCAATGAAACCTACCGTTCTTCCGGTGACGCGGGTGGGAGTTCCCCCTTCGGGGGTCAGGGGGCCAGCGTGGGCCTTAAAATCAAACTCCAAAGCGGCAACGTATCCAGTCGCATTTTGCCAATTTGCATTCATGAACTTGACAATGAAGACCGCCAGCAAATTGAAACCGAACTGGGTGGCGTGCTTCGCGCCATTGATTTTATTTATCGCTCATCGGGCGTAGTGCGCCCTTTGCTTGCTAATGAGGTAGATCCTAAATCGAACCAGGAGCATACCTACTATCGCGACCAGGTGAACAAGGTGGTGCGGGCTATTAAAGAATTGATTACAGCAATGAAATCTCCACCGGGAGTGGTTAAGCAGCAATCTTACTCAAAGGAAGCTGTTGCCCCGGCCTGGCGGAAGAAACTGGCGATTGCGGCATCGGTTATCATGATGCTGGGCGTGGTGGCATACAGTGTTTTTTATTTTGGTGGGTTTGGCCGGGGAATGGTTGAACCTGATAAATCCATAGCTGTGCTGCCCTTCGATGATTTAAGTCCCAATCACGATCAGGAATATTTTGGTATTGGGATGATGGATGAAATCCTGAACGACTTGTTTAAGCTAAGCGATCTGAAAGTGATTTCGCGCACCTCATCCATGTCGTATAAAGGAAGCAAGAAACCGCTCAAACAGATTGCCAGTGAATTAGAAGTGGCCCATATTCTGGGAGGCAGTGTGCAGAAAAACGGAGAGTCCA
>JAYUHI010000260.1:0-24134 GCA_043767095.1 Bacteroidota bacterium | reverse complement strand
AGTGGACTTACGCACGATCTTTAAAATTTCTACAAAATCACAGGTTATATCCATCAATTTTGCATCAAAAACAAAGTTTTGCGTAACTCCTCTTATTCAAACAAAACCGAAACTTTATGAAAACGCTATTGACCCTCATTTTCCTAATTCCAGTCTTCGTTCCCGGAACCATTTACGACTTTAAAGTCAACTCCCTCGATGGAAAAGAAATAGATTTCTCTCAGTACAAAGGCAAAATCTTGCTTATTGTAAACACCGCCTCCAAGTGCGGCAACACACCTCAATATGCCGACCTTCAAAAACTGCACGAGCAATACGGAAGCAAAGTTGTGATCCTTGGTTTTCCTGCCAATAATTTTGGTTCGCAGGAACCAGGCACCAACCTGGAGATCGCTTCTTTTTGTAAAGAAAACTATGCTGTAACATTTCAAATGTTTGAAAAAATATCAGTGAAAGGGGAAGACACCCACGCGCTGTATGCCTGGTTGAAAGAAAAGACCGGCAACGAGCCCACCTGGAATTTTTGCAAATACCTGGTGAAGCCCGATGGTACCGTGAAATTTTTTAACAGTAAAGTGAAACCGCTGGATTTGGTGAATGAACTATAAGCTCATCATTATTTCATCTGTTATCGCTGTGGGAATTATTGCTTCGTTAGCCGAAAAATTTTCTTCCGAAAAAGAAATAATGCCGGTCACCCAATCCATCTACGATTTTAAGATCAACGGTCTCAACGGACAGGAGATTGATTTTTCCACTTTCAAGGGGAAATATGTAATGATCGTCAACACGGCCTCGAAGTGCAGCTACACGCCCCAGTATACCGATCTTCAAAAGTTGAATGAGCAGTATAAAGACCAGGTAGCAATTCTCGGATTTCCGGCCAATAATTTTCTTTGGCAGGAACCCGGCACCAACCACGATATTGAAGAATTCTGTCAAATCAATTATGGAGTCACTTTTCAGATGTTTGAAAAAATCTCGGTTAAAGGTGATGACCGGCACCCGTTGTATACCTGGCTGGAATCCAAAACCGGAAAAACCCCATCGTGGAATTTTTGTAAATATTTAATCGGGAAAGATGGCGAAGTACTCGCCTATTATCCTTCTAAAGTGAGCCCTTTAGATAAAGTGATTATCGACAGGATTACCCAGTAATGTTTAAGGCTTCACAAAACCTGAAACCAATTTCGCTGGATGTGGGATTGCTATTGATGCGGATTGCGGCAGGTGGATTAATGCTTTATCATGGCGGTACTAAGCTCTTTAATTTTACAGAAAGGATGAATACCTTCTCCGACCCTATTGGCCTGGGTCCAACCCTATCCCTTACTTTAGTTGTCTTCGCAGAATTCTTTTGCTCAGTCTTTTTGACTGTGGGCGCATTCACCCGTCTGGCCTTAATTCCGCTGTTGATTAACTTGATTGTAATCGTTTTCGTGGTACACGGTGCTGACCCCATCAAAAAGAAAGAGTTGGCCGTTTTCTTCCTGACAATCTACTCGGCTTTGTTTTTCACCGGGCCTGGCAAATATTCCATTGACGGAATGAGGAGGTAAGGGGATCGCCTAAAAAACGATCACTTGAAATAGGTCACTTCCACTGGAAATTTTCCATCGCCTCCTAACTTATCGAAAGCCGATTTCGAAATCCTGAGCACCACATCGCTGGCCTCCGTACTTGGCAGATTACCAATCACCCGAACAAAGACTTCCCTCCTCGTGGTGTTATTCTTTACCCGGAGAATTGTTCCCGGCTTCACCGTGCGGTGATGAGCAAGATATTTCCGGTTGCCATCGGTTCCTTCCAGCAACAAAGCCATGCCGGTTTCCATCACCTCATCCGAACCCAGCCTTGATTCGGTTACAGGAGTTATTTGAGTTGAAGTGGGGTTTGCTGAAACAGCAGGCTTCTCTTCTATTTTGTTTTCTGAAGTTGCACCAGAGTCATTGGTATTGTTGTTTTGTACTGACCCGGAAATAAAAATTAATTGACCTGGTTTCAAATCATTAGATGTAAGTTGGTTCCACTCCTTCAACTGTTGAATCGTTATCCCATACTTTTTTGTGATGGAGTACATGGTTTCTGAATCAGCTACCGTGTGCGTATTGTTCTCCTTCTTCTCCCGAATCTTATCTTTTATCAGCAATTCTTGTCCCAGGTTTAGTCCGTTACCGGATAGATTATTCCACTCTTTCAACTCATCAATGGTAACCCCGTATTGTTTAGCAATGGAGTAGAGCGTTTCCTTTTGGCCCACACGATGAATGGTTCCCTCTTTGGTTTTGCTTCGGTTATTTGGGGAATAGGGAACCTTAATCAACTGCCCGATTTCAAGTCCGGAACCCGCATTCGGGTTACTTTCCACCACGGCAATCAGCGCCACGCCATATTTTCTGGAGATAGCGAACAACGTTTCCTTCTGCTCCACGCGATGGATTATAAAGGTTTTGCCATCAATCACTTCGGTGCGGATGCTATCTGCCGAATTTGCTGCCGAAAACAGGGAGGTGAGAGTAAATAAAATGGTGTTGATCATAAAAAGTTTAAAAACGAAAGTTACAAATGAAGGGGGAAATTGGCAATTGAGTAAATTTGGAGGGAAATGGTGGAAGTTAGAGGCTGGAAGCAGGAGGTTGATCATTAATCCAACTTCCAGGTTCCAGATTCCAGCATCCAGATTCCAGCATCCAACATCAACTTCTAAAAAATGAAACGCATAATAATTTTACTTCTAAGTTTCTCATCTCTTGTCGCATCCGCCCAGCCCAAGCAAAAAGTAATGGTGATGGAGATCAAAGATGAAATCGGGCCGCCCATGAACCGTTACGTGAAACTGGCGCTCGAAAATGCCAAAACCATCAATGCCGATATTGTGATTGTTGAGATGGACAGTTATGGCGGGGCGGTTGGCGATGCCGGAGAAATTGTTGACCGGCTCATGAAATTTGAAAAACCGGTTTGGGTATTCATCAATTCCGATGCCGCCTCAGCCGGAGCTTACATCTCCATTGCCTGCGATAGTATTTACATGTCCTCCGGGGCAACCATTGGCGCAGCCACAGTGGTGACCGGAGAAGGTGAAGTAGCGCCAGAAAAATATCAATCGTATTTCCGCAAGGCCATGCGGTCCACAGCCGAGGCCAATCACCGCAACCCCGACATTGCCGAGGGCATGGTGGACGAACGCAAAGTAATTGAAGGAATAAAAAAAGAAGGCGAGATAATAACGTTCACTACTTCTGAAGCAATCAAGCACGGCTACTGCGAAGCACAGGTCACATCTATTAAGGAAATTTTGGAACGAAATAAAGTGGAAAATTATGAACTCAGTACTTTTAAGTTAGGTGCCACCGAGAAAATTATTGCTTTCATTATTAACCCGTTCATCAGTGGGTTATTGATCCTTATCATCATCGGGGGTATTTATTTTGAGATGCAAACTCCCGGAATTGGGTTCGCGCTGTTTGCCGCTATTGCAGCCTTGGTTTTTTACCTGGTACCATATTATCTGAACGGGTTGGCAGAGTATTGGGAGATCATCACTCTTTTCGTTGGCTTCCTGCTGATTCTTGCCGAAGTATTTTTTATTCCCGGCTTTGGCGTAGCTGGCGTGCTGGGCATTACACTCACTATTTCCTCGCTCATTCTCATTATGCTCAAAAACGATTTCTTCAATTTCGATTTAGTGCCGATGGGCGATATTATCGTGGCAGGCTTCACAGCCTTTGGAGGAATTTGCGGAGGACTGCTATTGTTGTTTGTTGGCGGAGCTAAGCTTGCCAATACCAAAGCATTTAAAAATATTACCCTGATGGACACCCAGGAAAAAGAGATGGGCTTCACATCTAATTTTGTTCTGGAGATTTCTGTCGGGCAGAAGGGACTTGCTTATACCATACTCCGTCCGTCAGGCAGAGTGATAATCAACGAAAAAATTTATGATGCCTTTACCCGTGGCGAATACATTGAAAAGGGCGAAACAGTAGAAGTGATTGCTACAGAGGGATCGACTTTGAAAGTGAGGAAGGTATGATGTTGGAATCCGAAATTAGAAATTGGAATTCTCTAATTCTGCAAGCCATTAACTTCTGATGAAAATCATCGGCATCATTCCGGCCCGTTACGCCTCCACCCGGTTTCCGGGAAAACCATTGGCGTTGATTGGTGGAAAAACCATGATTGAACGCGTTTACACCCAGTGCATCAAATCTTCGCTTGATGAAGTGATCGTAGCTACTGACGATGAACGAATCTACCAGCACGTTATGTCCTTCGGGCGCGCAGTAATGACCAGTGAACTCCACCCAAGTGGAACCGACCGTTGCCGGGAAGCTGTGGAAAAAGCGGTTCACCCTTTTGACTATGTAATCAATATTCAGGGAGATGAACCTTTCATTGATCCTGAACAAATCAATTTGCTTTCATCCATGCTGGATGGCCAAACCGAAATTGCTACACTTATAAAAAGAATTGAAAATGTGGATGAGCTATTGAATCCAAATGTGGTGAAGGCAGTGCGGGGCGCTTCCGGCCTGGCCATTTATTTTAGCCGGTCGCCCATTCCTCATGTGCGGGGCAAAGCAGAACGCGACTGGCTTGCGCACCATACTTTCTATAAACACATCGGCATGTATGCTTATCGCACGGATGTACTAAAGAAAATATCGGCATTACAACAAACCTCTCTTGAAAAAACAGAGTCACTGGAACAATTGCGTTGGCTGGAGAATGGTTATTCCATCTTGACAGCAGAAACCGAACAGGAAACAATGGGCATCGACACTCCCGAAGACTTGGAAATCGCTAATCGTGAATTAGAAAATAGAAAATAGAAAATCCCTGGTGACACAAAAACTTTACATTAAAAATATGGTCTGCGACCGGTGCAAACTGGTGGTTAGGCAGGAACTGGAAAAAGCTGGGATTAGTTACATCAACATTGAACTGGGCGAAGTTGAAATACCTAAAGAGCCTTCAGCCAAATCGCTTGATCGATTTCAGGAGGCTATCGGGAAATTGGGCTTTGAACTGATTGAGGATAAAAACTCACGCATCATATCGAAAGTGAAAAGCCTAACCATCGGCTTCATCAATAAACCCGAAGAAAAAAATTTCTCTGAAGTGCTTACCGAAAACCTCCATAAAGATTATGGCAGCATAAGTTCACTCTTTTCGGAAGTGGAAGGCATAACGATAGAAAAATATTTGATCCTTCATCGGATTGAGCGCGTCAAAGAACTGTTGGTTTACGATGAACTTTCGCTTGGCCAGATTGCGGATGAACTTGGCTACAGCAGTATCAATCACCTCTCTTCACAATTCAAAAAAATAACAGGCCTCTCTCCCAGTCATTTTAAAAAAATTAGAGAAGTTAAGAGACAACCCCTTGATCAGGTTGGTGAAGTAGGCAATAGGCAATAGGCAGTAGGCAATAGACAATAGACAATAGGCAATAGGCAGTTGGCAAAGACAGTCAGCAGTAGACAATCACCAGCAAACGTGATCAGCAATCAGTTATCGGAAGAATTCCTTCCGAAAGTCTCCCCGAAAAAATCGCCCTTGTTCCATTCCGGTCTTTTGGTGGCGTTGGCAACCTGATAACCGATAAGGAAATTCAATTGCACGTAGGTCACAGCTGCATCGAAGTCAAAAGCATCTTCGCGGTACTCATCAGAAGGTTTATGATAATGTTCTTTTGTCCAGTCATCAATTTTCTTTTTAAGATCAATTGATGAGTTGTCGGTTTTAAGGCCGTACTTAATATGAAGGGCCGGAATGCCTTCGCGGATAAAACTGTATTGATCACTTCGTGTGAATCTCACCTGTTCAGGCACATGATCCTCCCTGACTTCAAGGTTTAGGTAGCCGGCCGCATTGGTTACTTCATTTATAAGAGTAGAGTGCTTTGCTCCTAGCGGCTCAATCGAAAGCAACGGGGCTAGAAGAGTGGGCATATCAGTATTAATGTTGGCCACAATGTTTTTCTTATCAACTGGTGGGTTGGAGGCAAAATAGGCAGAGCCAAGCAAACCCATTTCTTCAGCCGTTACCAAGGCAATAAGTACGGAGCGTTTGAGTTTGGCATTTTTATACAGTTTAGCAATCTCAAGGGCGCAAGCCACGCCTGACGCGTTGTCGTGGGCGCCATTGTAAATGGAGTCACCTTTGATTTTTGTGCTGATGCCGATGTGATCCAAGTGCGCAGAGTGCACCACGAATTCATTTTTTAGTTGAGGGTCTGTTCCTGCAATCATTCCAACAACATTGTAGCTCACCAGATCCGAGTAAGTAGTTGCCGACTTTACGCTCACGCTTCCAACCTCGTCACCCCGTTTCAATTTTTCAATTACAGGATTGAAGTAGGCTGGAGTTCCGACCGCATAAAATTTCAGATTGGGGTTAACGGGCACCCGGCTTGCCCAAACGCTTCCATTTGTGTTTATGATGCCGCGCACACCTTTCACACCATCAACTGCCGTTTTATTTTGGGTCTCGTTACTGATAATGACAATGGCGCCAACCGCTCCTTTGCGGGCGGCCATTTCGGCCCGCGTTACCATTGAATTAAAATGAGCCCGCTCACTAGCCGGAAAATTATCCGGCACTCCTGAAATCATCAATACTACTTTTCCATTCACATCTATTCCGGCCATGTCATCATGGCCTAGCTGCGGGGCAGAAATTCCCATACCCACAAACACCACTGGTGCCTTGATAGAGTTTGACGCACTATTCAAATCGGGTAACACAACCACATCTTTCCTGAATTGAAGAGGCATATCATTCAGCGCAAAAGAAAATTTTGATGAGTCAACCTTGCCGGTTCGCATAACTACTTTTTGCAGGTAGCCGTCCTCCCCTTTCGGTTCAACTCCAATTTTTTTAAACTCGGCAATCACATAATCAACCGCCATTTGATAACCTGGCGTTCCGGGCTTTCGGCCTTTGAGTTTATCATCAGCTAAATATTGTATGCGCGCTTTAATCGCCTCCTTGTCGGGAAGGGTAAGGATTTTTTTTAAGGATTTGTCATTAACTAAATCCTGGGAGAATAAAAAGCAAGGAATAGCGAATAGGAATGCCTGTATTAACTTCATCGATTTCCTTGGTAATAACTTAAAACTGAAAAACAATCTTCCCCACTTTATCCGGAAGAATAATATCGCTGAATGATTGAATGATTTTGGAAAACGGGCGGATCGAATCTATAACCGGCTTCAATTGATATCGCTCAACAAAGTTTAACATCTCGGCAAATTCCTGATCGTTGCCCATGGTTGTGCCCACCAGTGAATGCTGGTTCCAAAACATACGGTATAAATCAATCTTGGCAGGAAGCCCGTTAGTGGCTCCATAAAACACAATTTTGCCCAGAGGTTTTAACATTTTAATAAAGTTATTGAGTTGGTCTCCCCCGGCACTGTCAATCACCAGGTCAAAGCCGCCTTTCGTTTTCCACAAGTCGGCATAGGTGGTTTCCTTTTTATAATTGTATGCCCCTTTAGCGCCCATCTTCAAGGCCTTCTCAATTTTTTGATCACTGCCCGATGTCACATAAACATTCGCGCCAGCGGCCTGAGCAAATGAAAAAGCAAACTGGGCTACCCCACCGCCAAACCCGGAGATCAAAACATTTTGCCCGGCTTTTAAATTTCCTTTTTTGAATAATGCCCGGTAGGCTGTTAACCCACCCAATGGTAATGTGGCCGCCTGCAGAAAGTTCAAATGAAGTGGCTTGCGCTGCAGGCGGTCAACCGGAACGCACACATACTCGGCAAAAGTACCATCCACGGGCATGCCGAGAATTGTATATCCTTTCGCCTGAATTTCAGGATCAGGCCCCCAGCCAATATTGGGATTGATTACCACTTCCTGCCCAACCCAATGGTGATCGGCTTCATCAAAAACTTTTTCCACCACTCCACTTCCGTCAGAGCCTAGGCTAATTCCATACTTAATTCCGGGATACTTGCCTTCTTTAATCCACTCATCCCTTCGGTTCATGGAGGCAGCCCACATTTTAACCAAAGCCTTCCCATGTGAAAGTTCTGGAAGCGGAACTTCTTTAAGTTCTGTCACTCCAGGGCTGGTAAGAATCAGGGCTTTCATTGGGGTGCAAAATAGTTAAAAGAGAAGTCAGAATATAGAAGTCAGAATCCGGCTTCTATATTCTCGCTTTAGAATGGAGTTTCTTCATCCCGTCCCGGAGGCGGAGGCGGCACATCGCGCACAGTGTTGACCTTGCTTTCTAATCTGATCATTCCCGAAAAAGGATTATCTCCAGAAGGGCTGTCGAATTCACTAAACTTCGTGTACTTGCCAATAAACTTAAGCTTCACCGTATCGAGCGATCCGTTCCTGTGCTTGGCCACAATAACCTCGGCAAGGCCGTGCGTGGGAACATTATCTTCATCCACGGTGATCTTATAATATTCTGGCCGGTATAAAAACAAAACGATGTCAGCATCCTGCTCAATTGAACCTGATTCCCTCAAGTCGGAAAGTTGAGGGCGTTTGTCTCCGCCACGGGTTTCTACGCCACGGCTCAACTGAGAGAGGGCGATCACGGCTACATCCAATTCTTTGGCGATGCCCTTGAGCGCCCTGGAAATAGAAGCAATCTCTTGTTCGCGGTTTCCACCAACTTCACCCTTCATCAACTGCAGGTAATCCACTACAATAAGTTGCACGTTATGCTCGGCCTTCAGGCGTCTGCATTTGGCGCGCAATTCAAGAATGCTTAAAGCAGGAGTGTCGTCAATAAAAATAGGGGCCGAACTTAAGCGGGTGGTTTTATGCACCAACTGTTGCCATTCAAACTCGGCCAGGTTTCCGCGCCTGATTTTTTCCGATTCCAATTCCGCCTCCGCGGATATAAGGCGGTTCACCAACTGCAAGGACGACATCTCCAACGAAAAAAGGGCCACGGGAATATTGAAGTCAACTGCGGCATTCCGAAGGGCGGAGACAACCATTGCAGTTTTACCCATCCCCGGCCGTGCCGCGATAATCACCAAATCGGCTTTCTGCCACCCACTGGTTATGCGATCGAGGCGCGAGAACCCGCTGGGCACTCCCGTCAACCCATCCTTATGATTTTTGCGCTCCTGCAACTCCTTCACTGCCTTGAACATGAGTGATTTCATGTTGTCGTAATTCTTGCGCAGGTTGGAGTCGGAAATTTTAAAAATGGACTGCTCGGTTTTATCAAGCAATTCGAAGACATCGGTGGTGTCTTCGTAAGCGTCATGATGAACACCCGATGCGATTTGAATCAGCTCGCGCTTAATCGCCATCTCAATGATAATCCGCGAGTGGTATTCAATGTTGGCGGCAGAACTGACTTTCGATGTAAGTTCGGCAATGTAGTAGGCGCCTCCAATCAACTCCAGCTTGGCTACTTTACGCAGTTGTGCCACCACAGTACGCATATCCACCGGCTCGGAATTTTTAAACAAGTCAACAATGGCCTGGTAAATCTGCTGATGCTGTTCACCATAAAAATGATCCGGTCTTAGAAATTCAATTACAGCTGTGAGTGCATTTTTCTCCAGCATGAGCGCACCCAAGATGGCTTCCTCCAGATCAAGCGCCTGAGGCGGCAGTTTACCCAAACTCTCGGCAATATCTCTCGGTATTGGCCGGGTAGGTTTGGAACTGCTTAACCTCAGTGACGTTGATCGTTGCTCCATTGTGTGGTTGTTGGACGGTTTTCTTTTTTGGGCAGTAAACGTACTATTTCGAAGTTCAAAAAATAATGTGAAGCTATTAATGTTGTTAACATTCTACCCGGTCAAACAATTCCACATTTGTGGATGAATTAAACCGTGGTTAGTAAGCACATTCTCCTATTCATTCAATAGTGAAATAACGGCTATTGATTTTCGTGATAATCACTTACTTTTGAATAATCAGGTTAAGGTACCATCCACCAATATTAATTCTAACTCCGTTTATGTACCCCATGTCCACCGAAGAAGTCTTCCGTAAAATTGCCGACAAGCAACGTATTGTCATTACCGGAAGTGAAGGCACGGGTTTGGTTTCGGGTATCATGCGTCATTTATTGGGTATTTATAAACGCCCGTTCGATCATTTTGAAAAAGGTGAGTATCATGGTCAGCCAGGGGCTTCTGTTGCGTTAATCGTTGCCAGTGAGTCGGTTGGAAAGAAAAACCCAATCCCCGATTTCAGGAAATTCCATCATCATATTGGCGTTGTTTGCAATATCCGCCACACCCCCGACAATGGCTTTCCTTCAGAAGATGAATATATCAGGCAATATGATTTGTTTGCCGATGCCACCCCAAAAGGCGGCATTCTGGCCTATTGCGAGCAAGACCCGATTGCGGCAGTGCTTTGCAATAAAGAACGGGCCGATGTAACCTACCTGCCCTTTAAAGCACACCCGCATGTGAGCGAAAATGGAAAACATTTTCTGATCAGCAGCCACAAAGAGAAATTACCCTTCAACGTTACGGGAAACCACAACCTGCAATATGTGGGTGGTGCAAAAGAAGTTTTGAAAAGGATCGGTATCAGCTCAGACCAATTTTATCACGCCATCGTTTCCTTTTCCTCATAACTTTTCATGCCGCTTAACCTAAAAACTCCCCTTTGTTTTTTCGACCTCGAAACCACAGGCATAAACATTTCAACCGACCGCATTATTGAAATAGCCGTAATTAAACTAATGCCCAACGGGGAAGTGTTGCGCAAATCGAATTTAGTTAACCCCACCATCCCCATCCCAAAAGATTCAACCGCCATCCATGGCATCTCCGATCAGGATGTAGCCACTATGCCAAAATTCAAGGAACTGGCGAAAGAGTACGCCCGCTTTTTTGAGGGGGCCGATTTGTCGGGGTTTAATATTCTGAAGTTTGATGTGCCCGTGCTGGTGGAAGAATTTCTGAGGGCCGATGTGGAGTTTGACTATTCGCGCAAGCGTATTATTGACTCGCAGAAAATATTCCACCTCATGGAAAAGCGAAACCTGGCCGCTGCCGTGAAGTTTTACTGTAACCGCGAGATGGAGAATTCACATTCGGCAGAATCGGACGCGGAAGCCTCGATGGATATTTTACTCGCCCAAGTTGGGCGATACGAAAATCAAACGGTGACCGATGGCTTAGGCCAAAAAATCGGTACCCTCAAAAACGATATGGACGCCCTGAACTTAGCTACCTCCTCCGAGATGGTTGACCTGGCTGGCCGCATGATTAAAGACAAAAAGGGAAATGTGGTTTTTAATTTTGGAAAGCACCGGGGAAAGGTTGTGCTGGCCATTTTAAAAGACGAACCCTCCTATTATGATTGGATGATGCAAGGCGAATTTCCATTAGACACTAAAAGGAAACTGACTGAAGTGAAGTTGAGCGCGCTGAAGAAATAGGGCTTTGTTGGCTGGGTGTTTTTATGCCTATGTCTTATTTAATGGTCTACTGGGAATTCTGTGAATGGAAATTTTGAACCACATAGCTACATAGACACATAGAAATCCACACATAGGTTAAAGTGCCAAAACTACCGTGCCTGTCCGGCAGGCAGGTGTGAAAACCTATGTTCCTATGTTTCTATTGTGGTTCAATATTCGAGATTCGAGACGTACAAAGAAGTGGTCAAAGTCTCACAAAAATCCCTGTAGAACTTACTTAACAAAATCAATTATCAGTTTGCACAGCGCGGCAGGATTGTCTGTACACGGTAAGTGTCCTGAACCTTCAATTATTTCAAACCGGGAACCTTGAATCAAGTCGGCAAGGTCTTTTACTTCTCCTGGAGTTGTGGATTTGTCCTCTGATCCTACCACACAAAGAGTTGGTATTTTGATTTGCCTGGCGATGGATGTTAAGTCTGCATCGCGAATGGCTTCACAAGTTTTGATATAACCGGCTGGCGGGCATCGCTCCAGCATAATTCGATGGCCTGCTACAATACCTGTTTCCTTCTGTCTGAATTTTTCAGGAAACCAGCGTTGCATGATGCTCTCAGAAATTGCTGTCAGTCCCTTTTCCTTTACCGTGTCGATACGCTCGTTCCAAATTTGTTCGCTGCCGATTTTATGGCGAGTGTCGCACAAAATAAGTTTTTCAATTCGATGGGGAATCTTGATCGCCATCAGTTGAGCAATCATTCCCCCAACCGACAACCCAACGATTACACATTGACTGATGGAAAGGTGATCCAATAATGCGATGGCATCATCCGCGAAGTCGGATAAACCAGAGGTGCCCGGCCCAGCATCACTCAACCCATGCCCTCTCTTATCGAACAACAAAATATTGCCATGCGCTTGCAGTATCCCAACGACCCCGTCCCAAATCCTGAAATCAGTGCCCAGTGCATTGATGAAAAGAAAGGTGCGTGGTTTCCGGCTATCCATCCACCGGTAGTGCAACATCAAATCTTTATAAATGAAAAATTCCATCTAAAAATTATTTAACTGATACCATTTACCTCGATCACGTCTTTGTCTAATGGTGAAGCATAAATCTTCTGAACAGCCTCCGGATAATTTTGAATTACGATTTGCTGGTTGATTGATCCCTTGTCGGTGATCTCACCCTTGTCGATTCTTAAAGTGAATTCTGCAAAAATTGCCCGCTTGATGAATGTTGAACTCCCCATGCTTCTGGCGCCCATATTGTTTAGTGCTTCTTGCAATCCCTCTTTAACCAACGGATGCCGAACCAAATTATGCACAGATGTTTCATTATTCATTACGGTAATCCGCTTGCGGTGATCTAAGCCTGCAAACACAATGGCCCCAACAAACTCCTTGTCGTGGCCGGTAATCACCACGTCCTGTATCAGGCCATTCCCCGCAGTAATCAAACTTGATCTCAAAACGCCAACACTTACCCACGTGCCGGTGTTGAGTTTAAAATCTTCGGCAAGGCGACCATCGAAGATCATTCCTTTGTTGGCATCGGTTTCCTCCACAAAGCGCAAGGCATCGCCAGTACAATAAAACCCCTCAGCATCAAATGCTTTCGCAGTTAATTCCGGCTGGCGCCAATAGCCGGGAAAAATATTTTTTCCGCGATAGCGCGCTTCCAATTTTCCGCCTGAAGGAACCAATTTCAACTCCAGCCCTGGAACCGGAACTCCTAACAATCCTGCAAAACCATCAGGCTCACCGGCAAGCAATGCAGCCGGGCAAGACTCGGTGCAGCCAAAGCCTGTGGCCATCACGATCATTTCACCCAGTGTATCCATCGAAATTTTTTCCCAGGTGTTCCAAACATGTTGCGGCATTCCGGCACCACCATAGAAAAGCATTTTTAAATTGCTGAAGAATTGGTGACAGAGTTCACGGTCTGCTTCAAAATAGGGAATCAGTTCTTCAAAACCTTTCGGAACATTAAAATAAACAGTTGGTCTTCTCTCTTTTAAATTCTGAACGGTTGTTGATATCCTTTGGGGGGTAGGATTGCCATCATCAATGTATATTGAACCGCCATTAAAAAGTGTGATTCCAAAATTATGGTTGCCACCGAAAGTGTGGTTCCAGGGAAGCCAATCAATCAGCTCCAATCCCTGCTCTTTTAGAAACGGAAAGGTTTGGGTGATCTGTTGCCAATTGGCCGTTACATTTTCGTGTGTGTTAATGACACCTTTTGGTAAACCCGTTGAACCGGAAGTGAATAAAATTTTGGCAATTGTATCGGGTTGGATGGCGTTGAATGCCTTGTCAACTTCTTCAGTTGGCGTTGTTTGAAGCAACTCATCGAAATGGGTGCACGAAAAATTCAGATCCGGTTTGGTAACCGTAACAACTTCGGAACCAAGCGCAACTGCTTGCAGAGCTTTTTCATACTTATTACCGTCCGAAACAAATATCAACCCAGGTGTAAGCAAATTGATTACATGCTTTAGTTTTTCAAAATCAGCAGATCGCAAGGAATAAGCCGGAGCGATGGGTGAATACGGAATACCTACATGCAAGGCGGCCAGGGCTATCAAAGCATGCTCAATACTATTTTCGCTAAGAATAGCGATTGGATGTGATGGTGAAATTTTCCGGTTCAATAAAGCTTGACCAATACTTTTAACTTTTATGAAGGTTTCTCCATACGTTAGTGTATCCCATTTGCCCGCCTCATTCTTTCTGCCAATAAAAATACGGTCCTGAACGGTTGAAGCCCAATAAATTAAACGCTCGGTCATCCGGTATGGAAAAGGCTCCAGCGAAACATTAGACTTCAAAATAATTGAACCGTCAGCAAAGTCCTGCCGCTTCATGTCCACCTGAAGGGTATTGACTTTTTTAAAACGGGAAGGGCTTTTGTGGGAGGTCACTACTTTCTGTGAGCGGGAAACGAGGCTCGAACTCCTGCCTCCGTTTTACTTCGGCAGGCAGGCGCGACAAGCTCCAATTTCCTATCTCATATTGAGCGGGAAACGAGGCTCGAACTCGCGACCCTCAGCTTGGGAATTTTACCCCATTATGTTTCTCCCTTATCCTAACCTTATCTATCTTTACAAAATGATTGATTTATAGCAGAATTAAGCTTTTTCAATAGGCTGCATTTTCCTGCTATTATCAAGGTTTGTGTTAAAGTTGTGTCAAAGTAAATTAAAACGGCCTCATTGCAGGCTCTACAAAGATGGCAAAAAGATTGGAAGGGGAAGTACTACCCACATACATTTTGTGGACGCATAGCTCAAATGGCAAAGGATTACACCCAGTTAAATTGAGGGTGTCTCACCAACGGAGACGGCAATACTACCCGGTCATGCAGGATGGCGAAAAACTATTCATGAGTGAAAAGGATTACACCAAGATTGTAACAACCTCACCTGATAAACTAAGGGGCGATAATAGGAAACTTCGTGTAGATGTATTGGACGCAGCCATAAGCAAGGCAAAGCACGCTATTAAGAAATGCACCAACGAAGGCCGCGACCCTTTTACATTCGAAGGATTTGAGCGTGAGTACCTGGGCGCGGAGGCCGGGACTCACTTTCTGAAAAAATTTGATGCACACCTGGAAGCCATAGCGGCCAAAGGCCAGGCCGGAACATATCGTTGCTATAAAACGGTTTACAATCAATTTAAGGAATTTCTAAACCATAAGGACATTGACCCGGCTGCCATCACAGTTGATAAGCTGACCAAGTTTGAACAATGGCTAACGGATAAGGGCATTAACAACACAAGTATTGCAATTAGGATGCGATGCCTGCGGACGATTTACAATATGCTGGCCGCGATGGACGATTACCTTAAAATGAAATATCCTTTTAGCCGGAACGATCACGATGGACTTTACAAGATACCTGCAGGATCGGGAGGGCAAAAGGGTGTAACATTATCGCGTGAAGAAATTGAAGCTTTTATTAATGGCGATGCAGGCGATGTGGACGACCCCATGTACCGGGCAAAGCAGTTGTTTCTGTTCTCATTCTTTGCCCAAGGAATGAATTTTGCAGACATGGCACGGCTGCAATATTCCAATGTGGGGAATGATGCCATAGAATTTAACCGACTCAAAACTATCAGAACCAGAAGCCTGCCAACGAAGGTGCGCATACCGCTAACCGATGAACTGCGGACTATACTAATTGAGCAAGGCAATACTGACAAAAGAAAACCCGCGTTTGTATTCAGCCTCTTTAACCCATCGGTAAAATATACGCCCAAGGTAAGCGATGCCACAAAACAGCAATGGGTAAAAATTACCAATAAGTGGTTAGCCCGCTATTGCACAAAGACCGGATTACCAATTGTTTCTACATACGCGGCACGGCACACATTCGCCTCGCTGGCAAAGTCTCACCTGCCTGTAGTAATGATTTCCAAAATGCTCGGACATACTAAGATCACCACAACCCAGGCCTATCTTGGAAGGTTTGAAGATCAGGAAAACCGCGAAGGTTTAATGAAAGTATTTGGCGGGCTTAAAAAGAAAACAGCATGAGCAAAAATGGAAGCCTGTAAGTTTTCAAAATGAAAACCATTTAGCTACCTTTGCCCTAATGAACATCATTGTCAAAAGGGCTGTGTTGTATTACACAGATAAATACCCAAAGGCAAAAACTCCCTTGTTGGCCTGGTACAATGAATTTTTAAAGCAGAAGTTTCACCAATTCAATGAGTTGAAAGCTGTTTATGGCAATGCGAGTATTGTGGCCAACAACCGGGTAATATTCAACATAAAGGGCAACGATTTCAGGTTAGTGGTCTCAGTAAATTTTAAGCAGTTGGCAGCCTACATTATTTGGTTTGGCACCCACAAAGAGTATGATAAAATAAACCCTGCGACCATTGAATTTGATACAAGCATCTTAAACTATAAAGTAAAATAATATGAACTGGAACGTATTGAAAACAGAAGCGGCCTATCAGAAAGCTGTAAAACGGACATTGGCAATTTTTCAGGCCAAAGAAGGCACACCCGAAGCAAACGAACTTGCTTTATTGCTGGTGTTGGTAAAGGATTATGAAGACAAGCATATTCATCTGCCAGAAGTGAACCCGCTTGAAATTATAAAACTAAAGATGCAGGAGCGTGGCATTAAAGCCAAAGACCTTGAACCCTTGATAGGCAGCAAAGGACACATTTCTTCCATCCTTTCCGGGCGAAGGGAAATAACCTTGAAAATAGCGCAACGGTTAAAGGACTATTTTCAGTTGCCAGCCGAAATATTTTTTCAAGCTGGGGCTTGACAAAAGGTTAAAGCAATAGGTCATGCACAGAGCAAGGTTTGGCTTAGCCAAAGCTGACTGAATGGAACTACAAATCCTTCACGGCAATATATTATTTCAATTGAGGGAAGCCTGGGTAGTACTTGATCTTCGTTTGGCTGAACTTTATGAAATAGAACCCGATGTGTTCAAAGAGACCGTTAGGACAAACATTGATCGCTTCCCAGCTGACTCTGTGTTTGAGTTGACAAGAGAGGAATACGATTTTCTTAGGATGCAATTTGCGTCCTTAGAGAGGGAAGGTCGTGGAGTGTATAGCAAATACATTGTCTTTGGTTTTCCCAAGAATGGCCCATTTGCTTTTACAGAGCAGGGTTTAAACATACTGGCAAGTGTGTTGAACAGCCCAAACGTTATCAAGCAAAATGATTCAATCGTATTGGCACTGAGAGTTGATGAGATTTTCAACACGCACAACATAAATGGTACAAAGTTGGAGAAGCGAGCGAGCGGAGGTAATTTATTTAGTGATGCTTGCGAGTTTGTAGAGATCCTAAAGTATGACCTCAAAACACCTTTCAAAAAAAAAGAATCGAAGGACTTTCTAACATTAGTTAAAAGTGATAAGCAAATAACCAAAGTTGAAATTATTCGAGGGAATGTGCCATACACATTCGAAAAAGATAAAGCTATCCTTAATTTATTCAGAAAAACAATTGATGAATTTTACCCAGAGAGATTAAGTGAATTTAGAAGGGGTGATGATTGGTATGGGTTTGATGATGACGTATTTGATTTGGCGCGGAATTGTCTTGAAGGTTTCAAAACAATTCTGAATGGCAGGACTAAAGACAAGCCCAACGAAAATGCAGTATATAGAATAATGTTTGACCTATTCATTTTGGCTAAATATCCATTTACTGATCAGCAGAAGCACAACGACAAAACAAAGTGTGCATTAATGCGAGCTTGGTTCAAAGTAAACAAAAATTTTACCTTACCAGATAATCTTGCATAAACCTACCTGCGTTTGCGCAAAAACGCCAAGCAATACTTGATAATCAGGCTTCTATTTCCAGGGATATTTTTAGAGCAACGAAAACCTAAAAATAGGGGCTAAACTTTTCCCTCACTCAGGTATCCAGCATTATCTATATTCTAATATTTGCCTCGGCAAAGAGGAAATAGAAGAAAACATAAGTGATATGCAGAATAATTTCAACCCATTTGATGCAATAGATTCAAGGCTGAAATCTATTGAAGAATCACTCGCGACACTTGCAGCCAAAGAACAACCACAAGCAGAGAGAAAATTCTATCCTGTTGCTGAAGCCGCAGAGAAATTATGTGTTGCCCCCATTACGCTCTACCGTGGAGTGGAATCCGGAAAGATACCACACAAGCGGATTGGTAGCCGGGTAATGATTCCGGGCAGCTATGTTGACAAGTGAAACTCAATTCTCTTTAGTTAAGCCTAAGAAACTTGCACTTTCTGCAAATGGTTGACACCATAACCTTAAAGATTGAACCTGCCTTAAAGCCAATAGAAGTTTATAGGGAAACCAAAACTTTAGCCAGTACCAAGGTTTTCTCCCGATGCCGGAACTTGGAATTAATCACCAATGAAGACTATACAATTCTAAAGGGAAGTTTGCCAAAATTTGTGCATGGCAGTAATATTATCACCCTTCCCTTTGATGAGGTTTTTTCAACCATTCAAGACTTATCCAATCAATTAGAAAGGGATATTTCCAACGCTCAAATTCTTGGAGTGGATTGGTCAACTACGATAAGCACCGAAACCAAACCAACCGTTTATTATTCAATCCTCGGTGAAACACATCCCTTCCGAAGGGTACATTTCATGAACTCACTTTACTACAACACCAACGCAAAAGTGTTATTGTTTTATGACAAAGGCAAGGAAGCTAAAGCCATCGGCAATTTATTACGCAATGAAGTAAGGTGGACTAACCTCAAAAAGTATGGGCTGCATTTCAGTGACCTCGCCAAGCCTGATGTTTTTAACAAGTTCACCGAGCAATGGTTGGAAACGTATGTATCAATCAATAAAATCAGAAAACCCATGCCAAAACAAATCAGAAATCCTAAAGATTGGAACAGGTTTATGCAGTCGGTCGCCTTAGAGGCGCTGGGCGGAAAAGATGGAGCCTTTGAGATTGTAAACAACCTCCACGCTCAGCGCGACATTGCACCTCACCACAAGACCCGGATAAAACAGAATATTAACCAACTCATTCAAAATATTGGTTACCCCTCAAACCTGGAGGAGGAGCTTAACCTGAAATTTTATGAAGTGGCAAAAAAAGCATTCGTAGTATGAAAATACGTTCAATAAATATTCTAACTGAGGTATTAACGGAAATGATTAATGAACGACTCGGACCTCGAACAATTGTTCCTGCATCCGCAACGCATAAGCCCAAGAACGAAAATTAAACTGGGCGAGCTTTTTAGGATTGAGATAAATTAGGAATCGGTTTGAAAACTTGATTTACTGGCAGTATTTCTTTTTGGCCTCAAATGCCATTAGTGAGCCGCCTTTAGCGGCTTGTGAGAAATCCAAACATGCACTATCCAATCTGTTCAATTTGACAAACGCAAGACCCCTGTTCTCAGAATATGTCATATAATCTGGATATTTCTCAATAGCATAAGTAAAGTCAGCAATCGCTCCGCGATAATCTTGGATATTATACCTTGAAATCCCTCGCCTATAATAATAATCTTCATCATCTTCAATATAACCTTCATCTTCAATGGCCTTTGAGTAGTCCGCAATCGCCCCCCTAAAATCCTGAAGTTCAGCTTTCAAATTTCCCATGTTACGATATGCTTTGTAATAATGCGGATTTATTTCAACGGCCTTATTATAATCGGCCAATGCACCTTGGTAATCCCCTAAAGACCATTTTGCGTTTCCCCTTCTATTATATGAGCCAGAATTGTCATCATTAAATTCAATGGCTTTAGTATATTCTTCAATCGCACCCTGGTAATCTTTGATTTCAATTTTTTCGTCTGCATTTTCAAAGTAATTTTCTTTTATTTTATCCATTACAGCACTATAAATACCAAAGGCAATTAAAGCCACAAATCCTCCAACAAGAGAAAACCCCAACAATGGGCTGATAATTTTTTTCCATATTTTTTCTGTGGCTTCTAACAGATTCCATTTGATTTTTGTGCCCTCCACCGTGATACTTGTCTTTTGCTCAATGCCTACTCCACCAACTTCTTCAGTTGGTTCTTTAGGTTTTTCATCTTGCTTGAATGTGGCAAATAATTTGTCGAGCGCATCCATTTTCTCCTCCAATGCTTTTCGCCTTGCTTGATAAGCCTCCGAAACGGTAGAATCCAAGTCAACTACAGCCCCAGGCTTGAAACCTTTTTCTGTGGTCGCTTCTCTTACATAACCCAACATTGTGTTGAGTTGGGCTTCACCCATGTCATCCAAATGTTGCTGCCCTGTTTCCTTTTGAGAAATAGCCCTGAACTCCTCCGTATCAATATCTATCCCTGCTCTTACTGCAATGGCGTAAATGTTTGCTTTGATAGCATTTCTTACTTTATTTTTCAGTGCCTTGAGTTCCCCTGGTTGTGAATCTTCCAACATTTCACCTTTAGCCCCCGCTTCCTCAATGGCCGTTATCCTCTCTTGGAGTGCTTTAACTTCATCATTGGTGAGTGCTTTTTCTCCATTGCCTTCAACACCTGATTCATTGTCCTTCCCTGATGTATTTTCTGATTCCATTTTATTGAAATTTAGAAAAAGTAAAAATGAATAGTAATGTAGTTCTCATACAGAAAATCTGTTTACTAAAAAGTCCACCCAAAGGAGATAGTTGAGTGAAAATACACTTTATTTCTTGGGCATACATTTTTAGGGGAGGACTTTTATCAAAGAACCAGAATTTACTGACCCATCTGGACGCGTTTCTTCGGTTTCGGAGTTAAGCGTTGATGGGGCGTAATCTTGGGGGTTCATGCCAACCATTACTCACTAAGAGAAAGTGCCTCACCTAACTAACGCGGATTTTTGGCTATTCTTCTTTCGGCTTCGATCTGATACTCACCTCTTGACTGTTTATATTGGCCTGGGCTTTCTTCTGCTTGCGGAGTATTATCAGGCGTAATACTATTTCTCCGTTCAATCTCTGACTTTGTTCTTGTTGCGAGTTTTTCATAAGCGTTATCGGTTAATTCGTATATCCAACTAACATATTCTCAAATAACTCCACTGTTTCTACTACTAATCCATTTGCTGGTGCTTTAAAGTTCCCTCGCATTCAAGCGGCCTCTAATATATCTCAACCGTGCATCATCTTTGCTACGGATTTTCCGCCACTTTGAAAAGGGCTTATCCTCAACTATCCGGGCAAGTTCTGTTTCAATGTTGCGCAGAAAATACTCTCCCTGAACAGTAACCACATACAATCCATAACCAGGCGTTTCTAAAAGCCCAAGGTCAATTAACCTTTGTATGGTCTTCCATCCTGTCAGATTTTCGCCAATCAAGGCTATTGCCCGCTTTAATTTGCAAAATTCATTGGTACGAATGTTTTCCAGCATTACAGCCCCAAGGAAAGCAATGGCACTTGGTGTTAACTTGTTTCCCAAATAGTGCATACCGGCAGCTTGGTTATAGCATACCAAGACTTTGAGGTTATCCCAGTGCTGCCTTTGCCGTTTTCGGATTGCTAACATGATGCAAAGTTAGGAATGGATAGTAATTATCCCGTTTGTGACGATGTTAGACACCTGGGTTAATCCTTAGGTAAATTATTTGTGTTCCCAACATCCATGATTGATCTTAAATTGTGTTAGCTTTAACGTAAGTGGCCAAGTCATTAATCCTATGTTTTCTTCTTTTTGCCGGCCCTCTTTACCTGCCATGCTCAAAGCTTGACCAACATTTTAGCACCTACCAGGAAGCTTTAAGTAAAGTAAGGTCATCGGATTGGCTTATTGAGGAGGCCGTTAACACGTCAAAAAGTTCCTGGATAAGGGCTGCCTCTTTTTATAGTTGCGATGGCAAGACCGGATATTTTATCTTCAAGACCGATAGCAAGGAATATATTCATCAAGGTTTACCGGTTGGGGTTTGGCGAGCATTTAAAACAGCCTCCTTCATTCGGTTCCTACTACAACCAAAACATAAGGGGAAAATACAGGCTTGAATTATCCTGAAAAGAAAGATGTTGGTTCAATTGATTAGAAATTGACATTACAAAAAGACTTTCAGAAGATGAAGCAGAAAACGAAATCGCAAACAACAAGCTCACCGAAGAAGACAACGTTGAGCAAGAGCCAGGTGTCAAGGCTATTGAAGGCCAAGCAGATAATGCAAAAAGAATTGGCGACCAGGAACTCACAGAAGGTATAAACGAGGTTGATAACAATATCAAGGCAGCTACCGATGTAATGCCTTTTTAAATGCCCCCTTCAAAATGAAAAAGGAAAAGTCAACCTCCCTAAAGAAAAAGACGAAGGTGGAATATCCTACCGATCAGACCCCCCCACCAACCACAACACAGGAGGAGGTAACGTACAACGGAGTTGTGATACCATACCGGGTTTGGGTTCTTCAGCAAAATTAAACAACAAGAATATGTACCCAAAAACGAGAAAGTATTACAGCCCGCTACAACTGGAAGTATTGGCGCAGTTAGAGGAGCGCGAAAGAAACAGGAAGAAGGAAATTGAAGACTTGCGGAGCGTATTAGAGGGCCAGATCAGAAACCTTAGAGATGTTAAACCAAATCAAGAATAAGGAGGCATAATCTCGCCCCTAATTCGGGGATTGTGTCAAAGTAGTGTCAAAGTGAATTATCGACAACAAATAAAAGATGACCAAATAGGCCAAAATAAAAACACAACTATTTGAATATCAGAGAGCGGGAAACGAGGCTCGAACTCGCGACCCTCAGCTTGGGAAGCTGATGCTCTACCAACTGAGCTACTCCCGCTTTTTTCTTTTAAAAATACTACCTATCCGGTTATGCTCTACCTCCCGTCCCGAAGCATCGGGATCGGGATGAGCTACTCCCGCTAATATATTTATTTCACTGAGCCCTGCCTCCGGCAGGCACGTACTCCCGCCTTTGTGTAGTGTAAAGTTAATGGTTAATAGTGAATAGAAAATAGACACAGTTTATAGCTTAAAGAATATTTTATTCCGGTATAAGAAATAACACATGCCCCACTCCAAACCCACAATGCAAAGCGAAGTAATGATCATCATTAACCCTTCAGGGAATCCGGCCAGGCTCATGAGGCCGTTGGTAATGGCTGAGATATATCCATTGAACCACCTGCCACCAGCAATTTCAAAAAACAGATAAATGAAGATGGAGTTCATGCCTACGATGGTGAAAAACTTCCACCCAAGTTTGTGTTCTCGAATATCAATCCACCAATAGAACAAAGCCAATCCAAGCAGGCACCATCCGCCCGAAGCCAACACAAAGGAACTGGTGGCAATTCGCTTGATGATTGGCGTAGCGGTGAAATCTAAAACAAATCCAACCGCTAAACATATCAACCCCGATGCAACAAAGTATTTAACCCGCTTTATGTCTTCTGATTTTTCTAAAAGTAGTTTACCCGCTACGGCACCCCAAATAGTGTGGGCCGCAGTAGGCAGGCAATTGATTGCCACCCAGCCGCCATCATTAATTTTATTCATCAACAATAAATCAACATAGGTTCCAAAATTATGCTGGTCGGTGAAAGGCTGATCGAAGCCAGAAACATCAACAAAGCGATAAAGAATTTCAGTTAGCATTAACAGGCCAAGGCTAAGCAACACTTGCCATTTCCAATCCCACCGGAAAATCAAAAAGGCTACCATTGTGGTGAACGAAAGTTGGGTGAGCACGTCCCACAACTCGAACGACAAACCTTTCGGTCGCACGGCATAATCCAGCACGCCCCAGAAAAAAAGTAACGCACATCGCTTGAAGATTTTAATGAAAGCGTTGTTCCAACTAATACCCGACTTAAACTGCTTATCCAGCGAAAGCGCCAAAGCAGTGCCGGCAATGAACATAAATCCCGGTTGGATTAAATCCCAAAACCGTAACCCATTCCACGGATGATGGGTGAACTGCACAAAAAACCTGTTCAGAAAATTACCCCGAGTCAATTCAATAGCATGGTCATACAACCCTGAACTTTCCAACATCAGCAACACCATGATGATCCCGCGAAATACATCGAGGGACAATAAGCGTTTCTGTTCCAACGGTTGATTCATGATTCCTTTTTAAGCAAATATCCAATAGTGCCCAGAAATAATAGCAAGACAAGCCAACATGAAGCCATCGTAACTTTATCACCAATCACGTATGCCATTGGCGCAAAAGTAAATTCAACCGTGTGCTTACCAGCAGGAATTTCAAGGGCTCGTAAAACATAATTAACGCGAAGGATGGGAACATCAATTCCGTCAATG
>JAYUHI010000259.1:0-1839 GCA_043767095.1 Bacteroidota bacterium | reverse complement strand
GCAGTTAACCAATTTAACCTGGAAGAAAAAAAAGGAAAAACATCTCATTATAAAACACTTACAGCATTAGCCTGACGGCTATGGCCGGACAGGCAGGGGTGAGGTCACTGCGCTACTTCGTCCGTATCAATCCAATTCAACAAAACAAAAGTTACGAGTAAACCCGAGAACACGCCCTCCAGCAGGATAATAAAGGAGAGCATGTAGGGATTGAGATAACGGCCCATAGGTTCGTTCTCCATGATCCAGGTCATAAAATCCGGGTGAAATTGTAAGAATCCGAAAAGGAAAACGGAAAACAAAAACGTGCCGATGGCGGAAATAGCAACACCCGTGGCCAGGGCCCTGAAATAGTTAATGTGCTTGCCGTGGGTTTCTTTGAATTTCTTCAACCCGAAATAAACACCGGCACCAAGAATGGGTAGGTTGAACATGCGCAGTTCCACGTGGCTTCCCATATCGAGGAGGTACATAATCACAAAATATAATATGAAACCACAGGCAATGGCAATTCCATATCGTTCGGGAATGCGGTTGGGATTGGAGAAGAAGTTCATGGTGCTTGGTTTTGGTTCTCCAATTTTCTCATTTCGGAGCAAAAATGCAAGACCTTTTTTGATCCATTTCATTATCCGTCTTTATTTTTGAACAATGGCCATCAATTGGAATAGCTTTTCATCCTCCCTCAAAGCAGAAACCTGTCCGCCACAGTATGACCTGCTTCTTAAGGCATTATGGAATGATGCCAAAGGAGGCTGGAGTAAAGCCCATATCCTTGTGGATAATTTGACAACTACCGAAGGTGCGTGGGTGCATGCCTATCTCCATCGGAAAGAAGGTGATCTATCTAACGCAGATTACTGGTATAGAAGGGCCAGGCGCAAACGACCTGAAATTTCTCTGGAGGAAGAGTGGAAAGAACTGGTCCGGTATTTTCTCTTGCAGTAGATTTCTATGTAAAATATCCCCCCTGCAATTCATTTCTTAGTTACATTCAACTCAAATATTTCAAATCATGAAAAACGCTATCAGCTGGGTTGAAATCCCAACCACCAACCTCGACCGGGCGCAAAAGTTTTATGAAGCCATCTTCAGGGTGACTTTAAATCCGCTTGATCTGGCCAACATTAAAATGCGCATGTTCCCTATTGATGACCCGATGGGCATTGGTTTCGCTTTGGTTTACAATGCGGAATTCTACAAACCTTCACTTACCGATGGGCCGTTGGTTTACCTCAACGGCAATCCTGATGTTCAGCTAATTTTAGACCGGGTTGAAAAAGGTGGTGGAAAAATTCTGATACCTAAAACGCAGATCTCACCGGAGTATGGCTACATGGCTGTGATTCAGGACACGGAAGGAAACCGGATTGCGTTGCATTCTGTTCCGCAGCCAGTCTAACTAGTCCTACCTTGTCAAGTTCTATTGGCTCTTGTTAAAAGGTCACAAAGAACACGAAGAAGACACAATGGGCACAAAGAAAATTGCAAGGTTATAGTGTTTACTGAATTCTTTGTGCTCGTGGTGGTTCGTTGTGTTCTTTGTGACCTTGATTCTTATACTTCCTAAGCCAAACATGACAAAGTAGGACTAGGCGCCCGATGATTAATTAATCAATAACTAAACCCCAACGTGGTCAATCCCTCTTTTACTTCGGGGCACGACATGAATAATTTCCACAGCAAACCGGAGCGATAGTTTTCGATCATCACAATCTCCGGCCCCTGGTCGATGGCGAGGTAGCGCTGGATGTACCAGTCATCATTCACACTTAAGGCATCGTAAAAACCATAAGGGCCAAAAATTTTATCGCCCAAATCAAAATAGAAATGCCGAAG
>JAYUHI010000258.1:0-4435 GCA_043767095.1 Bacteroidota bacterium | reverse complement strand
TTTGGCAGATCAGTTAACCGGTATTGATCAAGCGCGGTGAGTTTACTGGTTATGCCCGATTGCTTTGCCTTTTGAGCGAACCGGGTTGCCAGGTTTTTTGAGTTGCCGGTTTCTGTTCCGTAAACAATGGATAATTTTTTTGAAGCGTTAGCAGCAGGCACTTGATTGGGAGTACTAACGTTTTTGACCGAAAGCACTCCAGCTAAATAGCCCTGCGTCCATATTAATTCCTCATTCGACAGCGCGCCTGCCAATTCATTAAGTTGCTTTAATCGTGCCTCTGCTAACATGCTTAGTGCTCCTTAAAAAATGAAACGGTATGGTCTTTTACGTGAGATGGCCCTTCGTAATATTTCATTACCTCGCCAATGATCACCAGTGCGGGCTGATTGATGATGGTGTCCGCCAACTCATCTTCAAAACTGAATACAGAGGATAGAAGAACGCGCTCCTGTGAGGTGGTGGCCTGCTCAATAATGGCAATGGTTTTATCGTGGTAAGCATGCTGCCTTAGATTATGAACGAGTTCGGGCAGGGCCTTGGATGACATGTAGAAAACTAGGGTATCTGTCGTGTCGGCCATGTTCTTCCAATCGTAGTTGGTGAAGTGTTCACCGTCATGATAAGTAAGGATGCGAACGCCACGCGAAACTCCTCGTGCCGTCAGGGGTGTTCGCAGACTGGCCGAAGCTCCGGAAGCGGATGTAACACCCGGCACAATTTCAAACGGAATTTGATTCGCGTTCAAAGCCTGAATTTCAAAAATCACCTGGCTGAAAAAGGCTATGTCGCCACCTTTTAACCGAACGGTTAAACCATCTTTTTTTCCATACTCAACCACCAAGGCATTAATGATTTCTTGCGGAGTTGATTCCTTGCCTCCCTGTTTGCCTACGTAAACAATTTCCGCTTTCGGGGAGGCATGCAGTTGGATGATCTCCGGGTTAACTAAGCGGTCAACTAAAACGTAATCTGCCTTTTCAAGGTACCGGGCGGCCTTTATTGTGATTAGGCCCGCCTCTCCAGGCCCCGCCCCAGCCAGGATAACTTTAGGTTCTTTCATATTACCAATCAATTAGTCTATAAAAACTATGGGGTAAATGTAGTAATGTTAAAATCGGCTATTTAATTTTTTCAGACAAAATTTTAAATTTTTAGTATCCCTTGATTTTTGAATGGGATTTCACGTCATCCCAAACGGTTGATAGTAGCGGAACTTTCTGTTCTTGTTTGGGATTTGGTTAGTACAGCCGTTAGCTTAGCCTCCGAATTGACATGCAACCTGAAGTAAAAAACATCTTCACCAATTATTTGGAGAAGCAAGAGTTAAGAAAAACCAATGAACGCTACGCCATTCTGGAGGAGATATATGCGTTCAAAGGCCATTTTGATGTGGAGGAGCTTTATAGTCAAATGAAAAACCAGAATATCCGGGTGAGCCGGGCTACAGTTTACAATACGTTGGATATTTTAGTGGAGTGCGGCCTGGTGAGCAAGCACCAGTTCGGGCAAAACCAGGCGCAATACGAGAGGTCGTATGGAAGCAGGCAGCACGACCACCTCATTTGTACCGATTGCCGGAAGGTGATAGAATTCTGCGACCCCCGGATTCATAATATTCAAAAATCGGTTGAGGATTTATTGCACTTCAACGTATTGAATCATTCATTACTTTTGTATGCCACTTGCAAAAATGCAAGCTGCGAAAACCGGAAAACATGAATTTTGGCCAGGAAATAAAATCCAATACACTCACACTTCGCATTTCGGGTGACCTGATTGGCGAGGAAAAAGATGCGAGACTGTTTGAATCCATCAACGAGGCCATGGGCCACAAAGTGCTGGTTTGCATCATTGATATTTCCGATGTGCGTTACATCAACAGCAGCGGCATTGGCCTGCTCATCACCATTCTAACCAAATTTCGCAACAAGGGGGGAGAGGTTTTTTTAATGAACCCTTCCGAAAGCGTGAAGAAACTTCTGGTCATCACCAAACTGAACGCCATTTTCCAGATTGTGAAAACGGAAGAGGAGGCGTTCACTTACCTGAAGAAGAGCCTGAATTAAAATATCCGCTGGTACACTGGATCGCGGTATGAGTCCCGGCTTGTGCCGGGACTCAACCGCGATGACTCTTCGTAGGAATGGGTGTCCCGGTTAAAGGCCTCCTACGAAGAAGTCATCGCGGCCGAGGAACGAGTGCCGCGATCCCGTTTTAGCAGGCACACATACAGTTAAGGCTTAGTGTGTATTACACTACTGATTTCTAATTCTCCCGATCGTGTGCCCAATTCTAACACCCAGCGCAACGCCTGGGGCAATGCGTTTTGTTTCATTTGGAATTTGAATGAATTGCCCATCGAATAAGACTTCCCGGTTAGGGGGCAGATTTGGTTTTTTATAATCCACAAACCGCAGCGCTATCCCAGCATTAAAATCAAAAATGAACCCGCCCGCATTAATCATCAAACCATATTTCAATGCCAATCCTTCTTCGCGGTATTTCACCTTATAGAAATAGGTTCTGCGAAACATGGACTGGCAATTCAGATCATAACATTCTGTCTGACTTGTTTCCCTGTTAAAGTTGACTATGTTCCAGTAGGCTTCGGCTGCGAGGTAAGCACCCACTTTCCTGAAATCATATTGGCCCAGGTAATAACGGTATTCACCTTTCAATTTTACACCTCGCTTATCCTGAAACTCCGGGTTATAAATGAAGTATTGAAATACTACTCCAACATCAGCCTGCAACGATTGATGCTTCGCGATTTGACGCTCATAGCCCATGAGAAAGGACGGGTAAATGCTGAGCAAGTGCAGCGGGCTAAACTTCAACGCCTGAAAGGGCTTGGGATAAAATCTTATGGTATCCTTTTTTTGTGATGCTGCATCATACACGTGCAGGAAAAAAATGCAGATGAAAAAAGTAATCCTACAGATTCTCACGCTCTACCGGAATTTTGCTTA
This sequence comes from Bacteroidota bacterium, assembly GCA_043767095.1. Classification (GTDB taxonomy): domain Bacteria; phylum Bacteroidota; class Bacteroidia; order Cytophagales; family Cyclobacteriaceae; genus ELB16-189. Next base: position 1,463 of record JAYUHI010000258.1, on the reverse strand, counting down.
GCTGTTGAAGCGAGTGCAATGCGCAATCATATTGAAACTGGAAAACGCCATCTTCACCGGTTAAGGTCAGCAGTCCATTTCGCGCAATAACATCGTATGAATTAATATTGCTCAGGGTGTTGATGACTGAAGGATTTAACGGGTTAGCCACGTTCAGCATTTTCAATCCGTTGACGCCTTCACAAACAAAGAGGCAATCGCCATCAATAGCCAAACCTCCAGGCGAATTCATGGGGTAGTTGCTGATCAGGATTGGATTATTTGGATTTGAGATGTCTATTATTTCAAGGGCATTTGCTCCCCGGTTGCAAGCGCTTCCCGAACTAAGCGTTACATAGGCCCGGTTGCCCTGAACCACCACCGGGTCGCAGGAGACGATGTGTGCATACCGGAAAATGAAAGCCGGGTTTGCCGGATCGGCAATCGAATAAATATACATGGCATCGCGGGCACCCATGTACAAATACTCACCCTTGGCAAAAATCGTTTCGAGGGCGAAACCAACGGCCACATCTTTCACATGCGAGAATGAATTGGAATTAATGGCGTAAACATTTAACGTAGCGTTTGTTGCCACATACAAATGAGCCCCTTGAATGGCGAAGCGGGTTAGCGATCCACCGGTGCCCGTTGAGTTGAGAGAACTGTCTCCCTCTGTGCAAGCGACCAAAAGAAGGAGAAGCCAGTAACTACCAAGATGAACTATACGCATAACAATCCGGATTTTTTAAAGTTGTTTTTTTCCACGAAACCACAATGCCGTTGGCCTCATTCACACACTCAAAATAAAATCCACCGGGTGGCGGCACGCCATATTGCCACCGGCTGATAGGCAACTCACCTGTTTTTTCGAGTGTAGAAAAATCCTCCGTTTTCAGGGCGACTAAATTGCCCATGTGGTCGGCATACAATACATTGTCTTTGATAGCCATATCGGTGTTGCCCAATATTTCAATAAAGCCAACCGGCTGTGGATCCGAAGGATTTATGTTGTTAAAAATATGAATCCCTCTTTTTACTTCATTCACCAGCAGGTAACTTCTGTACACATAAATCTTTCCCGGATTTTTAACAACCTGTGGAGGCAGAAGTTTTATCTCGGCAGCGGATGGGGCGGCATAAACAGGTGTATATCCTTCAGTATTAAAATCCAACCGGGGTGTAAATTCAGGATAGCAAGACATTAATAGTGTGAGAATGAGAATCGACAGTTTCCTCATAAGCATGAATTGGTTTGTGTAATTGTTCAGGTGTTATTAGAGACACCAGGCAGCTGCCGATGGTTGGATTCTCAAAAAAGATATTTTTTTGAAACGGATTTCACCCACATTCTCGAATTAACTTAAGGGTAAAAACTAATAATAGAACGCAGATGACGCAGATGATTATGATAAATTATGATTTTATCAGCGATAATCTGCCCAATCAGTGTCATCAGCGTTCTATTTGTATTCATTCGTGAG
>JAYUHI010000257.1:0-4446 GCA_043767095.1 Bacteroidota bacterium | reverse complement strand
ATTTCCTCGGGCACCATTTCCGCCAATGGTTACTTCATCTTAATTTGCGATGGCACAGGTGTTGGCGGCAATGCTTCTTTCAAACTTTCAGCTGCAGGTGAAAGTGTTTATCTCGAAGACAATAAGGGTAACTTGATAGACAAGGTAACCTTCCCCTCGATTCCCACCGGAAGTTCTTATGCCCGCTTCCCGGATGGCGAAGACAATTGGAAAGTAACTGGGGCCCCGACAAAGAATACAACCAATGGAGATGTTCCCAAGCCATCCATTACACTGGTTTCAAGAACACCGCTTGTTCCAAGTTTAAGCTTGGGCAGCCCAGTTACCGTATCAGCCACCGTTACCGATGCATCAGGCATCACCAGCGTGCAATTATTTTGGAAAAGCCAAAGTTCAGGCTCATTCACTTCAGTGGCCATGACTTTGAGTTCAGGTGTTTATTCGGGACAAATTCCGGTTGCAAGCGCTCCAAACAAAATCGAATACTATTTAAAAGCAACCAATACGGGTAATGATTTCAATTTATATCCAGCCGATGCCCCAACCACCACCCTTTCTTATTTGCTCAACACAGATCCCCTTCCACAATTATATATAAACGAATTTATGGCCTTCAACACTACCTGTTGCCCTGATACAGACAGTGGCGTTGATGAGTATGACGACTGGATTGAAATTTATAATGCAGGAACATCAGCGGTTAACATTGCCGGAATGAATTTATCGGATAGCACCGCCAACCCTTTTAAGTTTACCTTTCCATCAACCAACCCAGCAAAAACTACCATTCCAGCGGGAGGTTATTTAATCATTTGGGCTGATGAATCGGGGCCGGAAGGAGTGCTCCACGCTAATTTTCAATTACGCACTACAGGAGAAGAGATTGGCCTCTATTATATTGACGGGCGAAAAATTGATGAGTACACTTTTGGGGCACAGAGTGAAGACAAATCCTGGGGAAGAGAAACCGATGGAGGCACCAGTTGGAAGTTATGGGCCATTCCAACTCCGGGGAATAAAAATCAGTAAATTGAAAACAGATTCATTCGCACGAATCAAGCCCAGCCTATTGATACTAAGCTTTTGAAACTTAATCCTACTTTGTCATATTACTTCACTAACCCTGACAGGGTTCTGAAAACCCTGTCAGGGTTCGATAAAAAACTATGGTTTTCATCATGTGACAAAGTAGAGTTAATTTCGAATCTTGAATTGAATTAACCTTATGTTCGACTTCTTCCCAGATGCGCCCGCTTTTCAGTACCCGGATATAGTGAACATCGCCTACTCGCTGGCGTGGGCATTTGTGCTGGCTTCGCTGATTGCAATTACTCATCGCCTTACTTTTCACGGAGAGTCTTACCCAAAGAATTTTTTCCAGGCATTGGTTTTGGGCGCGATTGTAACAGCCATGGTCATGATGGCCATTGGCGATAGCCTGGCCCGTGGTCTTGGTGTTTTTGGAGCGATGGCCATCATCCGGTTCCGAACCAGAATTGATGATCCGAGAAATGTGCTGTTCCTTTTTGCTGCCTTGAGTAGCGGCCTGGCCGTTGGTGTTTTTGGATTTGCTATTTCGTTTGCCGGAACCGCTTTCTTTTGCCTTGCTGCTTTTGTGTTACACTTTTCTCCTTTCAAAACGTTTGTGCATGGACATAAAATGGAGGTTACTGTTACTCAGGAAACTCAGCGAGCCTTGATAGAACAAGTTTTGATTCGGTATTGCGGGGAGTTCAGACAAATTGGAGTTTTATCGACTAAGGATGAACAACTTAGATTAGATTACTCATTGTCGTTTAAAAACGAATCAGGGAAAAATGAACTTCTTCAAGAATTAAAAAAAATTGAAGGAGTAAAACGGGTAAACATTTCAGCCCTTGAGTTTGACAGCAACCGGATTTAAGCCATGAAGCTAAACTCATTTTATATTTTGATTCTGGTGTTGGTGGGGGCGTTATATTTCATCACCCGGAAACTCTACAACGGCAGCGGCAAGTCGTGGGTGGGCGTGGCCGAAGCCAAAGACTACACCATTTCATCGGAGAAGCAAGCCACGGTTTTTTCCATTCACGTGGTGCAGGGGCAAACGATCGCGGCTGGCGATACGCTGATCAAATTATCCAGTTTGAGTTTGGTTCAGGATATTGAAAAATTAGAGAACCGAATAGCTACGCTGCAATCCGAAAAAATCGAGAAACAAAGCTTAGTGAAAAGTGAAATTGAATTATTGAAATCGGGCAGCGCGATAGACGTGAACCAACTGCAAAAAGAAATCAACCAGGCAGAAAGTGAGTTGACGCTCAATAAAAATCTCACGGCTGAATTGAAACTGAATACCAATCAATCTCAAATCAGTCCGTTAGAAGAAAAAGTAAATGCCCTGAAGGCAGAAATCACCTTGCGCAGTCAATCGCTTCAAATAAAAATTCAAGACCTGACGGTGAAGAACACAACCGATCAATCTTTGTTGTTGAACCAAATTCGTTTGTTTCAAAATGAACTTTCGCTGATGCGGAAGGAAAAGCTTGGGCTGGTAAAAGTTGCTTCCGCAGATGGCGTTGTAGAATCCATTCCAGTAAAACAAGGCGAGGAAGTGGACTCTTACACGAATCTGCTTTCTATCCTTCCGAAAAGCCCGACATCAGTTATTGGTTATTTACAAGCCGAAAAGGATAATCCTGCAATTGGAACGAAAGTACAATTGCAGGGATATGAAGCCCGCTGGAAAACGGTTGAGGGCAAAGTAATTGGGTATGGAGCCATTACGGCCCTGCCGGAAATCTTACAGAAATCCACGGCCGTGAAGGCATTTGGAAAAGAAATCTTCATCGAGATGCCAGCCCAAAATAATTTTTCTACCGGTGAAAAATTGCTGATCCGGCTATGGGAGAAGTAGCAACACCTCACCCCCAGCCCCTCTCCATCCCGAAACATCGGGAGAGAGGGGTACCCTCTTTAGTTATTTTGTGCATTAATAAATTCGTTGTTGCTCCCTTAAAAATTCCATCATGCAGGCGATAAATCTGTAAACTCGGACAATAGGATTTTAAAACATGAACAATGATTATCAAAACCATACCACAACTAAAGTGAGTCACCCCTCTCCGCCCCGGAGAGGGGCAGGGGGTGAGGTGAATAATGGGAAGACTTTTGGATTTGTAAATCTATGTGTAATTCTGACGCTCATTTCAACTAGTTCCCTCTACGCTCAATCCCTCTCTCTCAACCAATTCTTAAAGTCAGCGTTGGACAACCCTTACTACAAATCGTTTGATGTGCAGAATTCCTTTCTTCAGGAACGAAATGCGTTTTCACTACCGTGGGTAAACCAGGTTCAGTTCCGGTATCAGGACAATCAATTTAATAATTTCCAATCGCGGTACGGACTTCGTTTTGATGCGGGGAATCCCTGGCAGATTTCACGCAACAATAAATATTTTCAGGGCATACAAACCCTGAAAGGATTAGAACAAAAGATGGTGTTGAAAGAAATCCTTCGCGACCGGTATGACCTGGTGGTGGAATTTTGGATTGCCTCAGAACTGGCCGGTCTGGTGTTGAAACAAAAAGAAATGCGGGAACAAATTGGAAGGGTCATAGGCCAAAAGGCCGGATCGGCCAGCTTCGATGCCGATCAGTTTCTTAACGCTCAACTTGACATTATTTCTAAAGAGGCTGATTGGCACGAGGCTAATTTTGAACGCGATGTGGTTAAAACAAAAATTTTAGCTGAGGCCAGCGCCACAGTATTTGACTTGCCCTTAACCAGAATGATTGATGTTGATCAGATTAATCAACTCATTCAAATAGAAACAAAAGCAGCCGGGCAAACTGAATTTGAACTGCTCAGGCAGCGGGTAGAATTGTCCAACCGAAAAATGCAGTTGGAGAAATCGAATTTTGACGTTGGCTTTTTGCAAGCCATGTATTCATCCAACAGGCAAATTGATGGACGAAATAGTTTCGGGCTTGCGTTTGGGGTAACTATACCCATCACTAACCCCAACAAAGAAAATGTGGCTCGTGAAAAATTAAATGTACTGGAACGGCAGGGGGAACTGGAACAATTTCAATCGGAAGAAAAAAACAAAAGGCTAAACTCGGTCCTCTACCTGCAACTGCATTTGAATCATTACCAAAAATTAGATAGTTTAGTTACAGCAGTTAAAAGCAGAGGCATGAACCTGCTCACCGGCCAGGCGAGTAATTATGATCCGGTCATTGAATTAAAATACAGAGAGAAACTCATTCAGTTTGATATGCTGAAGATTCGAATAAAAAAAGAAATCCTGTTGCAATATATTTCCTACCTCGACAATTCCGATAAACTGCACGAGCGCCCGCTGGTGAATTATCTTTCGAAGGATTTGGAGAGAGTGGAGTGAGTTGGTGAGTGGTAGTTGGTGAGTGGTACCAACTACCTCTTACCAACTACCTCTTACCAAC
>JAYUHI010000256.1:0-4449 GCA_043767095.1 Bacteroidota bacterium | reverse complement strand
CATCAGAATGGAAAGAATATCGCTGGGGGCCACTATCTGGTCAACCTGCTGTGCCGGGCCTTGTTGATGAAGAGGGGGCTATGTATGCATCCGTAGAGGATGTGGTGAAGCATGCCACTGCCGATGAGGTGGAGAAAGAAATAAGGGCGCAATTATTAAGAGCTAAAACCATGGGCTTCACCCCCACCCATCTCGATTCGCACATGGGCACTTTGTTCGCCACACCTGAATTCCTGCAACGGTATATAAAAGTTGGAATTGAAAATCGGATTCCGGTGATGTTCCCGGGCGGCCATGCCACCATGATTGGAACATCGGTAACACCCGAAGTAAAAAAACAAATACAGGAAACCGCGAAGACAATCTGGAACGCTGGCTTACCGGTGCTTGACGATTTGCATAATGTCAGTTACGGATTTCAATACACGCCCGACATGAAAACGGATAAAGTCATTCAGCAATTCGCCACCGGGCAATACATGAAAACGATAAAAGAATTAAAACCCGGGCTCACTATGGTGATCATGCATTGTTCTTCTCCATCAGAAATTTTTCAATACATAACGGAATCCGGAACGATAAGAAAAGGTGATCTATTGACCATGATAAATCCCGTTTTCAAAAAATTCCTTGAAGATGAAGGAATACTATTAACCACCTGGCGGGAAGTGAAAGAGAGAAGAGATAAAGTGAAGTAAATTTTATGTAAACATTTCGATATGAAACCTTCATTCGCTGAAACACCGACTGGCAATCGAAGAAAATTTCTGAAGCAACTCTCTGCAGGATCGCTGGCAGCGCTGGCATACCCGGCCCTCGCAGGCGCTGGACCCTTGCCTGCTTTTACTCATTCACTGGATGAGGCTTACTGGGAGGTGGTGAAAAAACAATTCACTGTTCCGGGTAATCTCATTATGCTCAATGCGGCTAACCTTTGCCCCAGTCCGCAGTTTATCAGTGAGCGGGTGATCTCCTTTACCAAAGATTTGAACAAGGATGTTTCCTTTCAATACCGGTCGGTCTTCAGCGAAAGGCGGGCGAAAGCTATTGCCATGCTGGCACCATTCATCGGGGTTGAACGGGAAGAATTAGGCATTACTCGGAACACAAGCGAAAGTAATGGCATTGTTGTGAACGGACTTGATTTCAAGGCGGGTGATGAAATTATCACGTGGGAACAGAATCATCCTTCGAATGGAATCGCCTGGGAGAAGTTAGCGAAGCGGTACGGATTAATCGTGAAAAAAATTTTGCTACCTTCATCTCCTGTCAACATAGAAGAGCTCGTCACACCTTTTTCAAGGGCTATTACTTCAAAGACCAGGCTTATTGCCTTCTCCCATATCTCCAACCTATCGGGCATGGCGCTGCCTGCAAAAGAAATTTGCAGCCTCGCCAAAGCAAAAGGCATACTCACGCTGGTGGACGGTGCACAATCGTTGGGCATGATGGAGCTTAATCTTAAGTCGATGGGGTGCGATTTCTACACTGCCAGCACACACAAGTGGCTGATGGGGCCGATGGAAAACGGAATTCTTTACGTGCGCAAAGAACTCCTTGAACTTCTATGGCCGAACATTATCGGTGGAGGATGGAAAGAGGAAGGCCGCACCGTGGATGAAAAGATTTGTGTGCTGGGCCAGCGCAACGACCCCACCACGGCTGCTCTGCCCGACATTATTGAATTTCATTTGACCATTGGAAAGAAAAATATCGAAGATAGAGCGATGAAGCTCATCGCTTATCTGAAGGAGCAAATCCGGATTAAAATTCCCCAGGCAACTTTTCTCACGCCCTTATCGGCAGGCATGAGTGGCGCCATTGTGGTATTCAACCTGCCGGGAAAGGACCCGAAAGAAATCCATCAGAAACTTTATGAGGTTTATGGAATTGCCACAGCCGCAACCGGTGGAGTGCGGTTGTCGCCTCACATCTACAATACCATTGATGATTTGAATAAAGTAGTGGAAGCGCTGACCAGGCTGGTTGGATGAGTGCCTGGGCGACCAATAAAAACTTTTAAAATCCAAAATTAATTGCTAACAAAGGGGAATGAATTTTACCCTCCTGTTCTGAAACCAACCGATATTTTTTACTCTCCAATTGATAAACAATGGCCAGTTTGGTTGTCGGATCAATAACCCAATACTCCTTGACTCCAAATTTTTCATACAACGACTTCTTTCTAAAAGTTTTCTGGAGAGGGCTTTCACTAATTTCTGATGTTTGTAGAATGGGGAAGCGGCCCTATAAATCTGGTTATCGATTACTTCTGCCAAGTGCCTTCGGGCAGGATTTTAAAGACTTCCATTGCGGTACGGGGCAGGTGATCTATTAAGGTTTTCATGCGTTCGCAAAAAAACTAACAAAGGACTTTTCAAAACCTATAACCTAATCCAATTGTTCCATCTCCGGTGGCATATGTTTTCTGTCCTGTCAACATATTAGCACCTAAGCTTAAAATAACCCTTTTATGCGAAATCATCAATCCTGCTTCAATCTCTACTCCGCTTTTTGTCCACCTTTCCCATCGATAACCCCACCACTGACCATAGCCACCCCCAATAAAAGCATACATACTGAATTTGTCCTTAATAAATACTGGCCTAATTATTCCTGCGGTAACAGAGATCAATGTGGTCTTTGAAGTAGAATTGCTTTCTATTTGATATACTCTACCCGTACCCAAGCGGGTGCCGATATAAGCACCAGTTTTGCATAAAAAACCTACTTTATATCCGAATGGAGTATTTAAAACACCGGAGTTTGTCGAAACAAAGTATTTGTTAATGCAGTCTTTACAACTAAATAAATTGTAGTCGCTCGTGCCGGGAGTTTCTTGTGCTAAACCCCAAAATGAAATAAAAACAAAAAGTAAAAGTGGAATCGCGTTTTTCATATTTGTTTTCAACAACGAGAATATGACCTCGCTATTGTTAATAAAATTACATTAAAAGTTTTACAATAGGAATGCCTTTATCAACATTCAAACTCGTAAGACTAAACTAAAAGGTGCATCTCACCACAACTTCCTCTTCAAAAACCCACTCGTAAATCCCTTCCCGCTTTCTCCAACTATTCAGGCATTCCCCATAAAATAAATGCCACTTCGGTGGTAAAGAAAAGAAATATTCGTTTTTCAGATCAAATTCGTAATTTTGATTAATTGCCTTGATATGGAAAAATCACTTTTGAATCGAATCACTATACTCCCTGATGTTTGCTTTGGCAAGCCCACCATCCGGGGTTTGCGATACCCGGTTGAGTTGATCCTTGATTTGCTTTCGGCAGGGATGACTGAACGAGAGATTCTGGAAGACTATCCTGACCTCCAGCCGGAAGACATCCGGGCATGCCTTTTATTTGCATCTCGATTGATTAAAGTCAACTCTATAGAAAAAGTTATCGCTGCTTGACAAAATTTCTCATTGATGCGCAACTTCCATACCTGCTCAAAGACTGGTTGGTAACACGTGGGTATGATGCCATCCACACAAAAGACCTGCCGAAGAAAAATGTTACGGGAGACACGGAAGTAATTCGGATTGCAGAATCGGAACAAAGGATAATAATTTCCAAGGACAGCGACTTTATAAAGCTCAATATTCTTTCAGGAAAACCTTCCAGAATTCTCGCTATTACAACTGGTAATATTGTGAACAAAGAGTTACTCAGAATTTTTGAGAGTAACATGAATACCATAGTAAAATTGTTTGAGACAAGCAACGTTGTTGAGATTGATAATTCCTCTTTGAAAGGACATTAAACTTTGCCTTTGAAGAGTATCCACAATTAGTGCACATAATCTCTGTGCATAAATATCCACTACCCCAACTTCCTCTTCAAAAACTCACTGGTAAAACCCTTCCCGCTTTTGGCTAATTCTTCGGGTGTGCCGGCAAAAACCAAATGTCCGCCAAGTTTTTCACCGCCTTCGGGGCCGAGGTCTATGATCCAGTCGGCACATTTAATAACTTCTATGTTATGTTCAATCACCACCACGCTGTGGCCCTGATCCACCAGAGCGTTCATGGCTTTTAACAGTTTGGAGATATCGTGGAAGTGCAGGCCGGTAGTTGGCTCATCAAAAATAAACAGGATGTGATCGTGAGGATTAGTAGAATTCTTTCCAAGGAAAGAGGCGAGCTTAACACGTTGGGCTTCGCCACCGCTTAATGTGTTGGAGGATTGACCCAGTTGCACGTAGCCCAATCCTACTTCAAACAAGGGAAGGATTTTCTCGTGGATGGTTTTTCGTTCCTTAAAAAATTCCAGGCTCTCTTCCACGGTAAGCGCCAGCACATCGGCAATGTTCTTGCCTTTATACTCTGCTTCCAAAACTTCCTGCTTGAATCGCTTGCCATGACAACTCTCGCACTTCAAATGGATGTCGGCCATGAATTGCATCTCTACCGTAATTTCACCTTCTCCCGAACAAGTTTCGCATCG
>JAYUHI010000255.1:0-4450 GCA_043767095.1 Bacteroidota bacterium | reverse complement strand
TTTATTTGTATTCAGGTGCCCGTCCGGGTGTTGATTCATTTCATCAATCGACCGGTCGCTCTCTGCATTGGGGTAATCTTGCTTTTCCTGTGCCAGGGATGGAAAAGCCGCCAACAGAAAAAAAACGAACAATAAGCATCCTGAAAATTTCAGAGTATTTAATGCCGTTTGATTGTTATGCGAGCCGATCAATTTTTGCAGTTTTGCCGGATAAAAATATAAAAATTTTGATTGGTTAATGCAATTTCAGGAAAATTCATTCCACCTAAAACGGTTGTTAGCACGATGGAAAGGCGAAACGCTCAAATACGCTTTAAACACCTACCGCAAATTACAGGAGGCACACTTCTGCAGTTGGCTGAGGACCGTCCTGTGGATGATTTGATCGTGGATAGCCGCAAAGGAAAACCATCAAATGGTTCCTTGGTTTTTGCCATTGAGGGCGTCCGGCATGATGGTCATCAATATATAAATGACTTGTACCGCCTGGGTTGCCGTCAATTTATCATCGAAAAAGAATTGAATTTAACCCACTTTACTGACAGCAATTTCCTGTTGGTGCACTCGACAATCAAGGCCCTTCAGCAAATTGCGACTGCCAACCGCAATTTTTTTTCTGTGCCCGTTGTGGGAATTACCGGCAGCAACGGCAAAACCATTGTGAAGGAGTGGCTCCATCAGCTTCTTTCCCCTGACTATGTGATTGTAAAAAACCCTGGCAGTTATAATTCACAGGTAGGGGTTCCGCTTTCTGTTTGGCAAATGGGGGAACATCATAACCTGGGAATTTTTGAGGCCGGTATTTCAAAACCCGGTGAAATGAAATTGCTGGCCAGTATCATTCAGCCAACCATCGGGATATTTACTAATCTGCTGGCCGCCCATGATGAGGGTTTTGAATCGCGAAAGCAAAAAGCTGAAGAGAAAGCGTTACTCTTTGAAAATTGTTCAACCGTTATTTATTGCAAAGACCACCTGTGGATTGATTCCGTATTGAGTACTCAACAGAATGAAAAGCGTAAACTTTTCACGTGGGGTTATTCCCAAAATGCTGACGTGATCATTTCTAAAATCAGCGATCAGGAATTTCAAATTTCATTTCAAGGCTCTTCGTTCAAGATTCAAAAGAATTTTTCTGACCCGGCCTCCTGCGAAAATTTATTTCACTGTGTTACGGTCATGATTCATTTGGGTTATAGCCCTGTCATAATCGCCAGCCGGATAACTCCACTCAAATCGTTGCCCATGCGGATGGAGATGAAAGAGGGTTTACAGGGAAGTACCATCATTGATGATTCATACAGTAATGATTTTGCCGGATTGAAAATTGCCTTGGATTTTCTGCAGAGCCACAGCATTGAGAATAGGATGGTAATTTTATCGGATATGCTGGAGACCGGTTTGAAGCCAACAGAATGGATTAAACAAATCAATCAGTTGGCGGTTCAGCACCAAGTCGATAAACTCATTGGCATTGGCCCGGCATTCCTGGAGCATTCCACTCAGCTTACTTTACCAGGCGAGGTGTTCGGCACAGTAGAAGAATTCCTGAATCAAATTAATCATGTTGATATTACGAATGCAACTTTATTAATAAAAGGGGCAAGGGCATTTCGGCTGGAACGGGTGGTGCAGAAACTCCAGAAGAAAATACACGGCACGGTAATGGAAATTAACCTGGGGGCCATTGTGCACAATCTAAATATCTACCGCTCTCGCCTGAAGCCCACAACAAAAATTATGGCCATGGTGAAAGCCTTTTCGTATGGTAGTGGAAGTCATGAAGTGGCAGCTATCCTTCAATATCATAAAGTAGATTATTTGGGTGTGGCCTATACCGATGAGGGAAAAGCATTACGGGCGCATGGCATTCATTTGCCCATCATGGTAATGAACCCCACGCCAGAAAGTTTTCATGCCTTGATTGATTTGAAATTGGAACCTTCTATTTATTCAGTGTCTCTCCTCCGCTCGATCATTAATCAAATACAGGGAAAAGAAATAGCTATTCATTTAAAATTAGAAACGGGCATGCACCGTTTGGGTATTGATGAGCATGACATGGACGAAGTGATTGATTTGCTAAAAGTCAATCCAAACGTAAAAGTCAAATCTGTTTACTCCCATCTGGCCGGTAGCGATAGTTCAGAGCACGATAACTTTTCTGCCGCTCAGGCAGAGCGATTCAATAGCTTGTGTGAACGTATCTCAATTAACTTTGATCATCCCATCCTTAAGCACATCCTAAACTCCTCGGGCATCTCCAGGCTCAGCCAATTTCAATATGATATGGTGCGGATTGGCATTGGGCTTTACGGTATTGACCCGGGAAATGAATTAAGTTCATTGCTGAAACAGGCGGTCACCCTTAGCGCTACTATCTCGCAAATCAAAACCATAAAACCTGGTGACACGATTGGCTATGGCCGGCATGGAAAAAGCGTTGGTGAAATGAAGATTGCCACCCTTTCCATTGGTTATGCCGATGGTTATAACCGGGGGTTTAGCAGGGGCATTGGCCGTGTTCTGGTGAAGGATAGATTCGCCCCCGTGGTGGGCAATGTTTGCATGGATATGACTATGGTTGATATCACTGGCATTGAAGCGGAAGAGGGCGATCAGGTTATTATTTTCGGGGAAGACTTACTTGTGAGTGAAGTAGCTTCCTGGATTAACACCATTCCATACGAACTACTCACCAGCACCAGCGACAGGGTGAAGCGGATATTTTTTGCCGAGAGCATTTGAATTGATTTTATTTACCCGTGACGATTTTAGATTTACGATTTATTTACGATTGTAAAACTCACTCAACCATAAATCATTCCCGATGCTTCGGGATTGTAATTCGTAAATTCTTACCTTGTCCCTTCATTTTTAATTCTATACGGTGGGTTCAAAAGCAATTGTCAGGTTAACATTTCTGGGTGCCGTCATCAGTTGGGTGGTGATGGTGTTTGCTGATGTGACCATTCTGTTCAGCGACATCCACGTCATTACCCCCGATATACCGAAGGTTCTTCCTAAGTTGATGATTGATGTGTTCATTCTCTCGCTCTTCTATTATTACAAATTTAAAATTGAACGCGATGAGCACATCAGCTCAACCGATTTGCTTTGGAAAGTTTTTGCCACCGGCCTGGTGGCCACAGTAATTTCACTGGGGCTGAAGCTATTGATTACCACAATGGGTGAAACCAAAATCACCACGAACATCATTTTCGTTTATTTAGTCTATCAGATAAACCTTTCGCTCTTCCTCAGTTTTTTGCTGGCCGCTCTCACCGTTTGGAAACGGCTTATCATTTACCAGAAATCCAAGTGGGTATTGAGGGGGTGGGCCATTTTTGAGTTACTCATGTTTTTTGTTTTGATCTATGATAGTTTCGGTCTTGAACCCACCAATTGGATTTTTACCCCCGTGAATATTATCCTGGCCCTCACTGCTCTTTACTTATCAGCTAACATGAAATGGGTGGCCTATCTCAACTTCCGGCAAAAGTGGACAAGCCTTCTGTTGTTGCTGCTCACGGTGTTTTATTTGCTCTATTTTACTTTCACCGTTACTACCTCCTCGGATTTAATTGCCGAACAATCTTCTTCTTTCCTCAATTTTCAAGTTCATATTTTCAATATCGCCCTGCTGGCGTTTGTGGGATTGTATTGTATCTTTTCTTTTTTGGTGATTGCGTTCAACCTGCCCACTTCATCGGCCTTCGAGCAAAAACTGGAAGAGGTTATAAACTTTCAACGGCTGAGTCAATCCATACAAACCGAGCAAAATGAAGAGAGCGTTTACAATATTTTACTGGAAAGTTCGGTGAGCACTGTTTCTGCCGATGCCGCCTGGCTGGAAATAAAAACGTCACGGTCGGAACTGCGCCTGTTTACGAATAATATAACGGAGAAAGAAGCGCAAGCCATCCGCATGTACTTCAAAGAGAAGAACATTACCGGCATCCTCAACAGCGCCCAGGATAAAACCCGGCATATCAGCAAACATCTAAGTTCTATTAAAGGCGTTCGGTTTAAGTCGATCATAGCCTTTCCCATTTATGTGAAGGGCGATGCCATCGGAAGCATTTCGCTGCTCAAAGAATTGCCCGATGGATTCAATAAAGAGATGACCCGAATTGTTTCGGCCTTCTCCAACCAGGCCGGAATTTCAATCGAAAACTTTCGCCTAATGGAAGAGGCGCTGCAAAACGAACGGTACAAGGAGGAATTGAAAATCGCCAAGATGGTGCAGAAAAGTTTGCTGCCTCAAAAATTAGAAACCGACAAAGACTTTGAGATCACCGCCTTTTCAGAATCGGCCGATGATGTGGGTGGCGATTATTACGATACCCTTCGGATTTCGGAATCGGAAGTGGCTTTGATTATTGCCGATGTTTCGGGGAAGGGCACAACAGCAGCTTTCCACATGTCGCAAATGAAAGGGATTTTCCAC
>JAYUHI010000254.1:0-1846 GCA_043767095.1 Bacteroidota bacterium | reverse complement strand
ACAAACGCATCTTCCATAGCATGAACGGCTTGCCTCATGGTGATTGCCTGACGAAGGTCATTGTCGGAAAAAATTCTAAACGCCATCTTTAATACCTATTACAATCTTAACAATTTGGTAATTTTACGATGTTTATTGTAACATTAACCCGAAACCAACCTACGGCATGAAAAAAATCCTCAGGAGTCTGGCGCTCATCATTAATTACAAGACTTTTATCATCACTGCGCTGGCCATGATTAGCAGCTACATTTGTTTTCGCTTCGGGTTTACGGCAAAATTCCCGGATATGCTGGTGGGCGTGGCCATTGTGTTCCCTGTGGTGTTCTCCATTGGCGCTGCCTATAACCGCAGGGAAACGGCATTGCAAAGGTTGTCTGATTTTAAAGGCCATGCTATTGTAATATTCTATGCCATGCGCGACTGGACGGCCAACAAAGAGAATAACCTTCCTGACCGCACCCGTGGGCTGATCGGCACTATGTTCAAGCAGATGAAATCCATGTACCAATCCAAATCCGATGATGCCTGGAAGGAAAATGAAAAAAAAATGTACAGCATGTTTTCTGAGCTATCCTTGCTCACTATGGAGTTGCGGAACTTTGGCGTTCAAAGCGGAGAGATTTCACGGGTGAGCCAGTATGTAAGCAAGATGATTATTGCTTTCGACAACATGAAGATTATTCACCACTACCGCACCCCTATCACGCTTCGTTCATACAGTAAATTTTTTATCTATTTATTCCCGGTGGTGTATGGTCCTTATTTCGCCAGTACATTTCATGATTACTCGGCAAACCTGGAGTATGTAATGCCCATTTTGTACAGCTTTATCCTGGTGAGCCTCGACAATATCCAGGATCACCTGGAGAACCCATTCGATGATGTTGGGGAAGACGATATTCAGATTGATGAATCCGAAACATTGCGAATGATTTCCTGAGAATCATTTTGGGCAGATAGTCGTGCTGGGTCAGAGCCAGAACCCCGATAAATAAATACCGAGTTACACGGATAGGGAAAGCCCTTTCTTAATCCTTATTTTGATGTGGATATGGAAAGTCCACGCCTTAATTAAAGTACTTAACCCGTTTAATTGGAACTGCCCATGAAAAAGCTCCTGCTTTTTGCCTTGCTCGCCCTTTGGGTGTTGGCAAAGGCTCAACCAACGTCACGATTGGTTCAAGCCGTTATTCAATCTGTAGAAACCAAAAAGCCTGGCGAGTGGAAACTGGTACTCCAAAAACCAGAGGGGCTATCATTAAAAGACAGCCTTGGGTTTGTGGTGGGCTTGCATGCCACATCGCCATACCGCAACAGAAATATTTCTGCTGTTACCGTTATTGAAATTTCGGGCAAAACTATAACCGCCACCGCCAGCACCTTCGATGATATTAAACCGGGCGATGTGGTTTTCCTGCACAATACATTGCCAGACAAATTCCCTTTTACGGGAAAACTTCACAACGCTTATCTAAATGGGGTTTTAATGAATTCATTGTCTTCTCCCCCTTCGGGCCTGCCAAGCGCTTCGCATGGGGCCGGGGGGTCAACTTTTCTCACCTCCCTGGAGCGCGTTCCACAAATCTATATTGGAAGGGAGTTGAATTTGAATGATGAGTATGCGAAGTGGGTCAAAGCGGGCTCAATTGATTATGGCGTTATCGATCTCTTCATCGAAGCCCTCGCCAAAGATTCCGATTTCGAAAGCCTAAAGAAATCCCAAAAGCAAAACATCACCCGCGATTTCCTCCTCAATCTTACCAACGGTGCGAATGTTATTTACAATGGGGCCGGACCATTGGAAGCCTACGTCAACACCATGAAAGCCATTTCAAGGCTTGCT
>JAYUHI010000253.1:0-1849 GCA_043767095.1 Bacteroidota bacterium | reverse complement strand
CCAAGGCTTTTAAAATTAGTGCGAAACAATAAAATGATAATGCCGGGCAGAATGAATGTTAAACTATCACTTACACATTTTGCCAATTTAGCCGAGGCGATTGAATGTTGTTTGTTAACTGATACCTGTGGATTAAACATCTATAATGTTGCTGATGATAGAATTTATGTTTTGTCTGATGTAATTATAAAACTCTTGTCAACTCTCTATCCTACCCAACTCGTGGAAAAATACATGCCGCTTTGGGTACTTCGGTTGATGTTGGCACTTCGAATTGGCGATCTTACTCCTTTGTTTTTAAACACGATTTCGAGAAGCCTTGTCCTTGATATTTCCAAAATAAAGCGGGAATTGAACTATTCACCCTCAATGAATCTTGATTTGAGCTTGGATGAAATTAAAAACTGGGTGAAAGCAATTGGTGGGACAGAAGTGTTAAAAACGGCTGACCCTCATCTGGCCTGGCTCGTCAACCCTTACCCAACGAACCAAAGTGGAAACTTCCAAACCATCCATCCGTAAAAAGCAAACCGTACAATCCGGGAAATGCAGATCAGGAGAAAATCTTTGAAAGCAAGATTAACTGATCCGGCCAGCATACAGGTTGCCGAAAATGGAACAGGTGTAACCGCTCCTACCAAAACCAGGTAGCCACCATATTTCTTCAATTGCCTGTCATATTGGTGCAGGTAACGGGCATGAATTTTTTTATAGAATCCAGACTTGGAAAATGTTTTACCGATGTAGTACCCCAATATCCCGGCACCGTATGAAATGAAAGTAAGAACGGTGAGGTTAATAATATACACCAGGAGATCACCTTGCGATTGCCAAATCAACATGAAAATCTCTGGCGGCAAAATTCCCAAGACAATTTCCGAAACGGTGAATATGCTGAATAGCAAGGGAAGGTTATCTCCCAATTGGTTTATCTCCTTCTGATAGACTTTTATGTCTTCGCTGTAAACAATGTACACCGTAATAAATACGCCAAACCAGGCAAGGCCCTTCGCCAGGTTCTTCAGTAAAAACGATGACTTGCTTTCCTCCTCTTCTTCCATCTTTAAATTGAGCTTGCCCGACTAGGTTGAATTACGTTTGATAAAGAATTTTTTATTTTCACTTTCGATCAAGATTACACCATTTAAAAAGCCCATCAAAAAAGAAAGGCCTTTTTAAGGCCATTCAAAGTTGAAGTTCGCAAAACTCATCCCGCTTTCAGGGCCTCCGCACCGCCCACAATCTCAAGGATTTCTTTTGTGATTGCCGCTTGCCTGGTTCGGTTGTAGGTTAACCGTAAATCTTTAAGCAACTCACCGGCATTCTCAGTGGCCTTGTCCATGGCAGTCATTCTTGCGCCATTTTCAGACGCATTGCTGTCGAGCACAGCTTTGTACAGTTGAACTTTTAAAGACTTGGGAATGAGGCCGGTCAGGATTTCCTCCAGGTTGGGCTGATAAATGTAATCTGTATCAGAAGTTTTCTTACCACCCGCTTGTGGTTGCACCGGCAGAAACTGTTCAGTCATTAAAATTTGAGTGGCTACATTCTTGAACTGGTTATACACCACCACAATCTTATCGTAATCCGCTTTCCGGAATGAGTCCATCATATATTGAGCAGCCTCCGAAACTTTTTCAAAACTTATACCGTGAAAGAGGTTCGAGAAATCAGCATTAACCGGGTAACCTTTCTTGGTAAAAAACTCAAACGCCTTTTTTCCAATGGGAAGAATAGTCACATTCTTCCTTTCCATCTGACTTCCATAATTCTCCTGGGTAAGTCGAATGACAGTCTTGATAACACCCGAGTTAAAAGACCCGCACAGGCCGCGGTCTGAACTGATCAC
>JAYUHI010000252.1:0-10628 GCA_043767095.1 Bacteroidota bacterium | reverse complement strand
AAAAGTAAGAAGCGGGTTAGAAGAGCCGTGTGAGGTGAGAGTCTCAAGCACGGTTCTGTGAGGGGCTTGGGCTGAAATGCCCTTGCCTACTCGACCGGAAATGGGTGTATTTTCAAATTGTCGCGTTTGGCGAAAACATTTGACCCCTACGGGGTCGGTTTATCATGGTAATTCGATCTACAAAGATTTAATCCCTATCGGGATTATCAATAAGAAAAAGGACTCCAGCGGAGTCCTATGTTTGTAGAGGGCGAATCATAATGCTGAACGACCCCAGAGGGGTCGAATGTCAGGACACGACAATTTGAGATTCACCAAGGGGAATTCTTTTTATGTGACTGACAAAATCAAGATTAGTATTCAGACCAATGCTCGTATCAGTGGAGCGCTAAGACCTGTTGGGTGAGAAAATCAAAAATCCAAACTGAATTTTTTCTTCCCATCCTCTTTTATCTGCCGCAACATCTCCACGTTTTTCCTTTCCATCGCATCGGTAATTTTTTTGAATTCGGGCTCGTTGCGCACCTCATCCCAAAAGG
The DNA here is from genome assembly GCA_043767095.1 of Bacteroidota bacterium. GTDB lineage: Bacteria > Bacteroidota > Bacteroidia > Cytophagales > Cyclobacteriaceae > ELB16-189. The sequence continues at coordinate 10,089 of JAYUHI010000252.1, read as the reverse complement.
GATCATTTCTCATAAACACCATTTCGTGCCAGCCACTCTCGATCAATTTCTTGAAATAGTTTATGCCAATGGCTTTGTTACCCAATACAATATTTATCCTTGACAAATCCCCAAGCCACCCGCCTGAGCCCCGGAACGCAAGCGCGTTTTTAAGTACCAACATACCGGCATCCCTTCTTCCGGTTTTGATCAAGGTAAGGCCCCAATCCATATCGCGGTAGCCGCTCCGTAAATAATAAGTCTCGGCTTGTTTCCAATCCCTCGCCATCATGCATGCTATGCCCATTTCTTTGTTATAGTTCAGCGTATCATCATCCCAATATTTTTTGGCGGGTTCCTTGGCCGCATCAATTTGGCCGGTATAAGTTTCGTAGAACATTACCTGTCCATTGATCGTCTTGTTATTAGGTGCAGCCCTATTGGCCAAAGCCACATATTTATTCATCGAATCCGGCTGTGCCATCGAGGAGTATATAAGTACCATTCCATAGTATGCCCTGAATGAATTGGGGTCAATTTTAGAAACCTTAGTGTAGCACTGAATGGCTTTAGGGAACTCCGCTTTGTTGTAATACACCCTAGCCATGCCAAGCAGCCCCATTGAAGAATCCAGTTCACATGCTTTGCGAAGCCATTTCAAAGAATTTTCAAAATCCTGTGTATTGGCCAGGGCGATATATCCCTCCGCTGATTTTGGGTTTCTGATAATGGCTTCTTTGGCAAGCAGAACTGCGGAATCATATCCTTCCTTATTAAACACCATTTGGTACTCAAGGTAAATGTTGGAGAGCAGCACATAGGGCTGAGCAAAATCAGGGTCTAGCTCAATCGCTGCTTTCAATAATGAAATAGCTTTCTCAGTTCCCCCAAAGTAAGTGCCCATGCCATCGCCAGCAGCTCTAGGGATTGCCCTCGCCTTCAGGTAAAGTTCATACGCCTCGATGTTGGCCGTGGGCACGCTGATTATTTTTTCATTCACTTCGGGTGAAATAGCAATCTTAAATTTGCTTGCAATAGCATGCGCGATTTCGGATTGAATCTTGAAAACATCCACCAGGTCGCGGTCATACACTTCCGTCCAGATATGTTCATCGGTTCGCGCATCAATCAACTGTACGGTTATCCGAAGCTTATCGCCCGCTTTGCGAACGCTGCCCTCCAGCACATTGTCAACATTAAGCGCTTCCGCGATTTCCCGTACGTTAATGGCCTTTCCTTTTCCCTTGTATTGGATAACTGAAGTGCGGCTGGTAACTCTCAACCCTTTGATGGAAGAAAGGTGGGCGGTAATTTCTTCGGTAATACCATCGCTGAAATATTCTTGTTCAGGGTCACTGCTGATGTTGTCGAAATACAGCACCGCGATGGAAGTGTTTTGTCGCTGCTCACTCACCGGTGCAGGCAACGAAATGAAATATTGAATCAGCAAAATGAGCAAGAGAAGTCCAAGCACAACATTTCCGGTGAATGGTTTTTTCCGGGAGGCGGGGAAGGGATTGTTGATGGCTTCCAGTGAAGATATTCGGATTAGCCCACTCGGCCCGAATTCAAATGTCCACGCCAGAAATAAAGCAAGGGGAAAACCCGCACCAACAATCACTATGATTGCCGTTGTTATCCGTTGAGGCCACGACAACCAAATGATAACTGTTTTGGATAATTGGAAAATCAGGAATGCAAAAATGATGTACACCAAGGCTACACGGGGCATGTTGCGGTTCCGAATCTTTTCGAAGAATGTCTCCGGTAGCCGAATACGTTCTTTTTTATTTTCTGCCTTACCCACCTCTGGGGCGGGTTCTCTCATTCCGCCCAAGATTTCTTTTATTGCATTGGCTACTTTGTTAACCTGGTCTCGATAGAAAGTTTTGTTTGAGTTATCCTCTTTTTTGTCGGAAGGAGTTAATGGTCTGTTTACACCCGGAGTTTTATAGATAAACTCAATTGCCCGCAGAACGCCACCTAATTCACTTTCAAGAAGGGTTTTGTCTGCTGGATCAAGGTCATGGATTTTAATGGGGAGAATTCGGCTGGCCACGTTTCCATTGCTGAGTTTGATATCCCTTCCAAAGGCCTCACCCCCCTGCCCCTCTCTCCCGCCTTGCGGGACAGGCTCGGAGAGGGGAGCGTCCCCATTCACCATTTTGTTAAATGCAACAAACTCATGTTGCCAGGCAAAGGATTTTGTATCGCAATAGGTTTGAGAGATGATGGGTATGAAGATGAGGCACTTCAGTTTGCCCTCCAGGCTTTTGTCCACGTTGTGGGTTTCGAGCAAGCCATCGTGGGGGTTTTTGTCGAAGTAGATGGTGAGGGGGTCTTTGATGGTTGATGCCAACTCTTCTTGTAAGGCATTGACAAACTCTGCTACCCAGCCCGATCGGTTATCGTTGTGGCGGTAAGAGATGAAAATGTCGTACTCGAAGCCTTGCATCAATGAAGCCATGATGTTTCAAGTTGATCTGATGTCGCCCGCCTACGCTTTGCTTTGGCGGGTAAATATTCGAAGCCTGGGATTAAGGAGGACATTTAGTCAAAAATAGCAATTTAAATGTCAGAGGCAGGCAAGGTTCCTACCTCGTCAATCTATAAATCAATATCGCTGCCCGTTTTGCTGAAAACAAAGGCTTACGAATTTAGTATTGCTTCAATTTGAGTTTTGAACCAGTTTGTTTTTACTAAATCTCCTAATTGATATTTGAACTGATTTAGGTATGCTTTATTAAAATGTCGTTTCATGTTGAAGAACGGATAAAAAGAATCAAACTGATTAGACTTCAAAGCTTCAATTATTGGTTCTCGATTTGAATCATCTTTAATGCAATCTTTGAATTCAATGTAATGCTGTCTCGCACTTGCTAACTCATCAACTATTTGCAATAGGCGGTTATTTTTTTGCAAAATGATTTGGCTCAAGTATGTTTGCTTGTCAAATCCACTCCAATTCAATTCTGAAATGTTTTCAGGATGGTAGATATAGTTTTCAAAAGTAGAATATTGTAAAATTTTCAAGTTATTCAGTTTGGCTTTTATGGCTGTAATTTCATCATCTCGTAAATAATCTCTATCTCTTAAACCAATCATTCCTTTGTCTGATTTTACAGTCAAAAAGACTTCGCGGTTATTGTTACCTGGTAGAAACAGAAATCCTTTCTCTGCAAGAGCGAGATTATAGAATTCGTCATTTTTATTTTCAACAACAACTTTCTTCGAGTTCTTCAGAATATTCTTTATGATTTCTTTTGGAATGGCTACATCGTAAACATCAATTCTTTTCTTTGAAACAGGTTCAAGTATTTGGGAAAAGTCAAAGTCAATATCATTAAAGTCAATGATTGCAGCATGTTCATATTGCCTGGCATAGTCAATAAATCCAAGTGCATGGCTTGCTACCCATAATTGACAATTCTCAGGTACCCAGTTTTCTGCAATTTCTTTAATCAGATTGAATTGTAATTGTGTATGTAAATGCAGATCAATCTCATCAAGAAAGTAAATTGAATCTTTATAATTGGATACCCTGCTTAGAAGATTAAAAAGAATATTAAAGACTTCTTTTTCGCCTGCGCTTAAGAAATTGTAGTGTATTTCAGAAACACCTTTCTTGAAATTAATTTGTGCTGTATTTCCTTCGAGTGGTGGAATAATTTCAATTAATTGAAGTTTCGTTCCATTCCCATCGCCAAAAATGTTTTTCAAAGCCGTATTAATAGGCAAAATATATTTTTCCCGTATTTGTTCCTTAGAGTCTGAACTTCTAAAAAACTCTTTTAAAATTATAGCGGTTATGTATTCAATGTCATTTTCAAAACGTCTGTCTAAATCAATGTAATATTTAGGTCGGTCGGAGTCCTTCTCAATATCAAATCCTTGTTGCCCTAATGATGTCCGTGTAAGTCGAGGTGTTTGTCTGAAACTGGTTCGTCCATAAAAGCTAAATGGAGTAAAAATCTTTTTGCCCGAGTAATGGGGTTTTGCAAGTGAGACTTCAGCTTGTGAACCGTTATCCAAAACAACTGAAATATGAAAATCTTTCTCCTTATTCTTAGCCAGGTAGCTTGAAGCAAAGGTTGTGTTTAGCCCTTCATTTTTTGAAATTAAATTAAGAAACTCAAATGCGTCAAACACAGATGATTTTCCTGAACCGTTTGATCCAATTAACAAAACAAATTTTGAGTCGTTTGGTATATTTGCAATAACCAAATCGGAAAATCGCTTAAAGTTAATGAGTTGTAATTTAGATATTTTCATTTTTTTTATTGTCGCCTCAAAGGTAATACTTTCCCATTAGCCCTTCTGCAAAGGCATTGCCTCTATTCTTGTTCCAGGTTGTCCCTTGTTTTATAATTGTTTTGCCAACCAACATGACACTAACTATTCAATTTGTTGCCCTACTCGTCAACCTATAAATTAAAATTGCTGCCCGCTTGGTTAAATCTTTGAACGTGCGCAGGTCAATTGTTTCGTTCAGGCTGTGAGCGCCACGACCCATAGCGCCAAGTCCGTCAATGCCGCTGATGTAGGGAGCCACATAAGAAATATCACCGGCACCGCGCATGCCTGGGTCCCAGGGTTTTACTTCACCCATGCCGAGATCAAGACTTACTTTGCTTAGTTCAGCAAGCAGTTTGTAGTTGCCATCGGTGGGAGGCATGGAAGGAATGCCGTCAGAGAACGTAATGGTGGCATCAGTCATAGGTAAATGTTTGGCAACAATTTCTTTCATCTTTTTTCTGGCACTCTCTTTCTGCTCTTCTGAAATAAACCTCAGGTCTCCATTCACCATGGCAGTCTCAGCCACCACATTGCTTTTCCCGGATGCGTTACCAACGGAGTTTTGTACATCGACTGTTGAACCGCCCACAATCACACCCGGATTGAATGTTAAATATTTTTCGGGGAGCTGTTCGTAAAAATCATTTAGAATTCGCGCTGTTTCATAGATGGCCCCGGCACCTACGTTGGCTGTGAACACACCAGCGGAGTGCGCCCGTTTGCCAGTAACTTTCAACTGCCACCCACTGGAGCCTCTGCGCGCCACTGTGCCATAACCAAAACCAGTAGCGGTTTCAAAAGCTAAGGCATAATCACTTCGTTTGGCGGCTTCGATAATATCTTTTCGGCTAATGGATTCCGGATCGCCACCGTTCTCTTCATCGCCATGCAGGGCAACAATAATCTGTGCATCTTTTAATGCACCAGCTTCCATCAATACTTTCAGTGCATAAAGAATAATCACATCACCACCCTTCATATCATTGGCTCCGGGCGCGTGCGCCACCGAGTCTTTATCAACCCAAGTTTGAAACGGACTGTCGGGTTCAAACACCGTGTCCAAATGCCCAATGAGTAAAAGTCGTTTGCCTTTGGTTCCTTTTTTTTCCACAAACAAATGACCGGCTCGTTTCATTTCTGCCGGCATGTCGATCCAACGGGTTTCAAAACCGGCTTTCTTAAATTCGGTGTCAAAGAGCGCACCCACTTCGCGCACGCCCTTAAGATTGTTTGTTCCGCTGTTGATGTTCACGGATTTCTTCAATAGCACAATCGACTCATCATGATTCTTGTCGATGATCTTGAGGATTTCTTTTTCTTTTTTGGTGAGGGTTTGGGCGAATGAAAAATTAAAAGTTGTGGCAATAAACAGGATAAGTATAGTTTGCTTCATGGTTTCTTGGTTTGGCCTTCAATTTAGGGCAATGAAAAGGGAAAGGCAAAAAGAAATTTTGACAGTTGGTGAACCTGGGTTGAGGCCGGCTGTGGTTTTTGTTGGTGAAGATCACCAGCGAAGGGAAATGCAATATCATTTATATTCATTATTTTTATAGTGTGTTTTTACCCAATTGAATAATCGGATTAAATAATTAACTATTTTTAATTATGAATGTAGCTGAAGCTTTTGGAGATGTGGCTGGTTTGTTGGCACAGATGGCGCCAGAAAAAATTATTACACTCAAGGCATCAAAAAAAATGTCGGATGAAGTTGAGCGATTGGTTTCTCTGAAAAAGGCGGGGACAATCGGCATGGAACAAAGAGCCGAATTAGAACGCTACTTGGCATTGGACTTATTTATAAGTCTAACAAAGGCCCGTGCCCATGCACTACTTTCAAAATGAGATTTTTCATTTCAGAGAAAATCCGTAAGGCTGTTGCCCAAAGAGCAAATTATCAATGTGAATACTGCCGAATTCATTCCAATGATATGTTCTTGTCTTTTGAACTGGATCATATAATACCTATAAAACATGGAGGGACAAGCGATTTGGAAAATTTAGCCTTTGCATGCCCTCACTGCAATCAACACAAAGGATCTGATTTCGTAACCATTTCCAGAAAACAAATTGTTCGGCTCTTTAATCCACGGGTAAACAATTGGTTGGATCATTTTGAAGTGATAAACGGTGAGATAATTTCTAAAAGCAAGATAGGTGAAGCGAGCATTAAGATTTTTCGTTTTAATGAAGCCGATTTAATAATACTACGGCAAATCTTAAGCAAGACAGGCCATTATTTATAGACAAAAGACTGTAAAATCATAAATATGAAACCAATGCAATTAAAGGTACATGCGCACGGCCGGATTGCTACTCTTGCACCATCGGGTTGTAGAGATACTTCCTATCAATAAAATCATACAGTGTTAACCTTCTCAAATCATAATAGCTGGTCCAAAAAGATTTGAGGGCCAGCACATAACTGCGCTTGGCTTCGTCTTTCTCTCGAAGGGCAGTGCTTAAGTTCAGAATGTCGGTCTTGCCAATCAAGTACCGGTTCTGGGCAACGTTATACCGCTGCAACGCCACCTGGTCTGATTTTTTAGTGATCTCAATCTGCAGGCGCAACATTTCAAACTGCCGCACTTTGGTTAATATCTCTTGCTCAAAATTCACTTGGTCTTGGTCAATAATATAGTCGGTGAGCTTTTTATTGGCATAAGCTCTCCGCATGAGAGCCTTCCTCCTGCCCCAATCAATTACTGGGATGTTGAGTGATAAATTCGCGGCCTGCTGCCGGGCTGGGTTCTGGTATAATTCGTTGATGGTTTGGCCCACATTGTTTAACCCATAGGCTGCCGTAAGAGAAGCTTCATACCGCTGCCCTTTAGCTTGCGCCACTGCCGCTTCAGCTTCAAATTTTCTCCGTTGAAAGGCTATGAAGGCCGAACGGGTTTCTTTAGCATAAGTCAAGGCTTCATCTTCGCTCACCTGGAACATAGGAATGTCAGATGGCAACAATAACTCAAATTCCTCCCCATTTCTTAAGCCAATAAAAGTGCGCAACAGTAAACTAGCTGTTTGAAAATCAAGTCTGGCTTGAGCTACATCTTGTCTTGATCTCAACAGCTGTAATTCTATTTGAAGTAGTTTATCTTCAGACGTTGTTCCAATGTTATATCGACCTTGCTCAATTTTATAAATAGTGTCATTGTTGGCTAAATTGAATTGCGCTATTTGAAGATTAATCTGCTCCTGAAGGACATTAAAGAAAAGATTAGAGGCATCACGGGCTATGGACTCCATGCCCTCTGCATAGTCTCGCTTCGATTCTTCGTAAAGGATGGGCTCGATTTTCCGGTCCCACTTTAATGGATTATAGGCAAACAAAGGCTGGTCGATAGAAATATTCACAGGCCTTCCGTTCCAGAGTTTTTCATGGCTGATCAGGTCGCCTACATAGTTGTAAGAAGTGTTCACCTCAATTTGGCCACCCGTAAGAGCAATGGGTTGCTGAATGGAAAAATTTACGGCCGGGTTGAGTTGGTTGACCTTTATGTAATCAAGCGAACCGTTGTCTAAGCGATTGGGAGTGTACTCATTTCTGTATAATGAGCCAAACGAGTTGGTTAACAACCGGAGTTGTGGAACGTAATTGGTTTTATAATACCGGAATTGCCAATAACGATTTTCCTTCCGGGTCTCGGCAATCTTAAACGATGGCGATTGGGTTTGCGACCGAAGAATAATGTCTTCGATGGTGAAAGTATTTTGGGCATTCAGAAGTGAAGCACATACCATCGAAAAACCAATGACTATGTGTTTAATCTCAACATGTTTCATAAGATTAATAGTTGAAGTTTAATTCTGAAAAGAAAAGGAGAAAACAAAATGACATTCAAGTTTTGTCATTCATACCTCAGCGAGGCAATTGGGTCTTGTGAGGCTGCTTTCCGCGCAGGCGCAATTCCAAAAATCAACCCCACGGTTGCAGCAACTCCAAAGGCTAAAATGATTGAGGCAGCACTGATCACCGTGGGGATGTCGGCCAGTTTGGAAATGGTGATCGCCATACTCACGCCCAACACAACTCCGATAATTCCACCGCTCACACTGATCATCACCGCTTCAAATAAAAACTGTTGAACTACATCCGTTTTCTGCGCACCAATGGCAAGCCGCAAACCTATTTCTTTGATCCGCTCCAGCACAGACGCCAGCATGATGTTCATAATGCCGATGCCGCCCACCAGTAATGAAATTCCCGCAATCGCGCCAAGCACATAATTAAAAATATCGTTCGTGCGCTGTTGTTGTTTGAGCAGAAGCTCGGGGATTTCAATTTCAAAATCCACCATGTCATAATGCCTGCGGGATAATATCCGGGATAAGATTTCAGCTGTTGATCTCAGCTTTTCTGTTTCGGAAACCTGAACCACTAAGCGATCTAATTGATGGTAGTTTTTCTTTTCCTCGGCCTGCGGGTCTTCCTGCTGTCCACCGGAAACCCACATCCCCCGGCTGGCCATTGCAGCTTTGCGCAAAGCCTCTGCCGTGATCAATTCCCGATTACGATAGCGCACCAATAGCGATTGTAGAGGGATATAAACATCCATATTAAAATCGCGTATGCCCAACTTGCTGATGGAGGACTCTGACACAAGCCTCTCCTTCAGCACGCCAATAATAGTGAGCCAGTGCGGGCCCACCTTTATACTTTTTCCAATGGGGTCCTCGGTGGGGAAAAATTTTGTTTTGATAGCGTGCCCAATGATGCAAACAGAAGTTCCCGAGATCAGTTGATCACCGCTGAACGCCTGGCCGTCTTCCACTTCGAAATTGTACATCTTAAAATATTCCGGCTGCACGCCCACCAGTTTGGCAGATCGTCTTAACCCATTGCGGATGATGAACGTCTCCAAAATTATTTCAGGGCTTATCATGGAAATTTCCGGAAGGGTTTGGACTATATTATGGACATCGCGAAGGGTAAGGCCGGGCGAAAATTTCTTTTTTTCTTTCTTCCCAACTTCCTCTTCAATTTTTTCTTCTTTCTGTTCAATGATGGGTTTGATCACAATGTTGTTCAGGCCCACCAATTTTATTTGATCCAGGATTTCTTTTTGCGCTCCATTGCCAATGGCGAGCATGGCAATGACGGCAGCTACGCCAAAAATTATCCCAAGTGCGGTGAGCAGTGATCGGAGTTTATTGGCAATAACAGCCCCGATGGCAATCTCCAAATTGGCGAGCAGCCGTGGGGAAAAATAATCCTTCATAATCTTAGCGGGATGAAGTGGGGATCACAGTCAGTGTAGCAGCGGGAGGTGTTTCTTTCTGTTCATCTTTTTTCTGGCGCTTGCCATTCAATTCTTTCAGCAGCGACACGTCTGTATCGTCTTGCCCTCCGGGGACGGAAAGGTAAATTCGATCTCCGGCATTAAGGCCAAGCTTGATCACGGCATCGTTTGTATTGGTTTCGCCAACCAGCACCTCTTGCTTAATAATGTCCAATCCATACTTCTTGAAAACATAAACGATGGTATCGTTCTCGCTGTGCAAGGCTTCCAAAGAAATAAACAATACACTGTCCATAGCCTGAGCCAGGATTTTATTACTGGTGGTCATGGACGGGCGGAGATCTGGATCCGTTCCTTCGATCTCGACCATCACTTCAAAAACTTTTGCATCGGAGTTGGGGCGTTGCTCGCCAACATTGGCCACCCGGGTTACGGAGCCTGATAATTTTTTGTCGGGGAATGCGTCCAAACCCACCTGCACTTTCTGTCCTGCTTTTATTTTGCGCACGTCCACTTCGTTCACATAAGTTTTGGAAAGCATTTTGGTGAGATCGGGAAGCGTGGCCACGGTGGG
>JAYUHI010000251.1:0-10656 GCA_043767095.1 Bacteroidota bacterium | reverse complement strand
ATGACTTAACCCTGACAGGGTTCGGAAAACCCTGTCAGGGTTGGGAGAGTACAAATTAAGGGCATCTCTAAAAACTCCGCTTAACCTTCTCCATTTGGAGAAGGATAAAGGATGAGGTAATGAAAAGCAAGGTTTTTAGAGATGCCCTTAAATAAATAGGTTCAATCTTTTCGATCAGTACCACCCCATCACCGACATCGCCCCAACACTTTCCGTTCTGTTAAAAATAAAATTTCCGAGCGGCTGTGAAGGCCAACCGGTTGAAGAGGCGATCAAGAAATAGGTAGTTATGACTTAACCCTGACAGGGTTCGGAAAACCCTGTCAGGGTTGGGAGAGTACAAATTAAATAAATAGGTGATCAATCTTTTTTCTCCACAGTATGCCCGCCAAACTCACCGCGAAGGGCTGAGACTAAACGTGAAGCAAAGCTGTCTTCTTGTTGGGAGCGGTAACGCATAAGCAAAGCCAGTGTGATAACGGGAGCAGGTACGCCTAATTCAAGTGCAATTTCAGCGGGCCATTTGCCCTCGCTTGAATGATTAGCAATTGCTTTAATGGATTCAAGGTTAGTATCTTTTTCAAGTGCCTTCTGCGTTAACTCCATCAGCCTACTTTCAATGAGTGAGCCGTGATTCCAGGCTTCGGCAATAGCCGATACATTCAGGTGGTTGTGCTTGAGCAATAATTCCATTCCTTCAGCAATAGATTGCAACATGCCATACTCAATTCCGTTATGCACCATCTTTACAAAATGGCCATTGCCCGATGGGCCGCAGTGGATGTACCCACCGCGCGAGGAGATGGATTGAAAAATATTTTCGCAATAATCAAACGCTTCTTTGGAACCCCCTACCGTTAAACTCAAACCGGTCCCTATTGTGGAAACTCCGCCACACGTGCCACAATCCAAAAAGTGAACATTCATTTCGATCAATTCCTTTGCCCGGTTTATGGAATCTTTATAATGAGAGTTGCCGCCATCAATAATAATATCGTTCGGATGTAAGTGATTTTTCAGGTTACTGATAATAATATCAACCACATGACCGGCAGGCACCATGAGCCAAATTACTTTTCTGCCGGGCAGTGACAAGATCAGATCTGAAACCGATGAAGCGGTGGCGATTCCCTGCTGTCGTATTTTTTCTAGAGACGTTTTATTGAGATCATAGGCCAACACCTGGTGGCCATGCTGCTTAAAATTCAGGGCAAGTTTGAAACCCATTTTGCCCAAACCGATGAGTCCGATTTGCATGCAGATAAGATCTTTGGGCGAAAAGATAGGCTATTTTCGGAAAAACGGGAATATACGACCCGAAGATTCGGGGCTGGAAGAAACGGTAAATTGGAAAAATAGAAAGGGGGAGTTTACTTTTTCAGGAACTTATAGGCGCCCTTGAGCCCTGTTTCTTCATTCTTAACCAGCAACAAATAGAAACCGGTAGATAGGTCCTTGACTTTAATTTTCACCTCATACTCATCAATCACTTCCGATTCCGTTTCCAATTGACTGCCAATGATATTATGAAGAACCAACTTAACCTTCCTGGCTTGAGGGGTTTCAAATTTTACAGTCAGAAATTCTACGGCAGGATTCGGATACAGTTTAACCTGTTTGGATAGATCTGTGGATGTACTCTCCGGCCTCTCCTGAGCCACAGCGAGCGACACCAGGCTAACTGCAACCACCATCAAAACCGACCTAAACATTCTCATAATAAAATTTTAACGGGAAAACCATATAAAAGATACACGTCTTAGAGTCAAAGAGCAGGCCAAAAGTTTAAATCCTGCAACTCTTTTTGTTTTATTCTCTTTCCTTGCTGTTTGTAAGCCAATGCAGAGCCACCGGAATCTGGTCAATAATATCGGTAGCAATAATGTTCGATTTGCCTTTTGAAGCGAAATCGCCTGCCAGGCCATGCAGATAAACCCCGAGGATGGCGGCCTCCTGCGGTGGATATTGCTGAGCTAATAATGCCGTGAGCATGCCCGTTAACACATCACCACACCCTCCGGTAGCCATGGCTGGATTTCCGGTGGAGTTGAAGTACACGTCACCGTTAGGCATTGCAATGGAAGTGTTGGCGCCTTTTAAAACAATGATAGATTTAAGGCGGCCGGATAAAGCGCGCAGCAAGTCAAGGCGTTCAAAATCATTTCGCCACTCTCCCACCAATCTTTTGAACTCTCCAGGATGAGGAGTCAAAATACTATTTGGTGATACTAATTTTTGCATGTCGCGATTTTCGGAAAGGATGTTGAGGGCATCGGCATCAATCACGCAGGATTTAATTTCGCTGCTCAATAAGTCAGTTAAGAACGCAGCCGTTCTTTTATCTATTCCAATTCCAGGCCCAACACCAATGGAAGTGAAAGGACTGATGTCGGGCACGTGCGATAAAAAATTCTCTTCCGAATCTACCAAGGCCATAGCTTCGGGCACTGATGATTGGATAGCGTTGCAACCACATCTTGGCGTGAGCGATGTAACGAGGCCGCTTCCTGTTCTCAAAGCCGCTTTAGTTGCCAAAATATTGGCCCCTATTTTTCCGAGGCTTCCGGCAATAATCAATGAATGTCCGAAATCGCCTTTGTGACTATGCTTTTTTCTGGGCCGGATAATTTTTCCAATGCTAACTTCATCAATCAAAAAATTATTGGTCTGTGATTCATCAATGAATTCCGGACTCAAGCCAATATCAACCACATGCCATTCGCCAACGAAAGGATGACACTCAGGCAATAGGAAAGCCAGTTTGGGTAATTGAAATGTTACGGTGTGATGTGCTTGCACTATCGAACCGTTAGCGGGGGAATCAGCGAAAAGCCCTGAAGGAATATCCACGGCTATCCGTGTTGCATTTGTTCCATTAACCGCTGACACAACTTCAACATAAATACCTTCCAGGGAGCGCGAAAGCCCTGATCCGAATAAGGCATCAATTATTATTTCGCATACTGGAAAATTCTCCGCGCTTGTTCCTTGAAGAGTTAATCTTTCTACAGAAGCGGAAAGGCGTTTAAGGTTTTTCTGGAAATCGGCTGACTCTGATGAAGAGCCACGAACAATTAAAACTTGTAATCGGTAAGGCATGAGTGAAAGAATCCGGGCAATGCCAAGACCATCGCCACCATTATTGCCCGTGCCACAAACAACCAAAACAGACTTTGATGAATCATACCGCTGAATAAACCAATCCACAAAAGCTTCGCAGGCGCGCTCCATCAAATCAATGGAGGCAATAGGTGCTTTCTTGATTGTAAAAGCATCAAGTTCTTTGATTTGGGATGCGCTTAGAATTTTGATCATGCAATGGAGTGACTAAGCTAAAAGATTGCAAGCATGATTTCAAGAAAAATCACCTATCCACCTCTCCCATCACCACATCAATCGAACCGACAATGGCGATAAGGTCGGCTATCAAAACGCCTTTGGCTAATTCAGGCAGTAAAGAAAGGTTGCTGAAACTGCACGACCGGCATTTGCACCGGAAGGGAATATCCGATTTACCATCGGCCCGGAAAAAAAATCCTAATTCGCCTTTGGGCGTTTCCAACCGTGAATATAAATCTTGCGCCTTCGGCCGGATTTTTTTTGGAACAAAGGCTTGAGGGTCAAAGTCTCGGGTGCGTTGATGATCGGTGGTTAACCGGTCAATGCATTGTTCAATTATTTTTAGCGACTCATGAATTTCCAGAACCCGAACATACGTACGATCCCAGCAATCGCCCACGGCTCCCATTTTTCCTTCACCAATTGGGACTTCAAAATCCAGTTCCGGATAAACGGAATAACCGTCCACTTTCCTTAAATCAAAACGCAACCCACTCCCTCTAAGCATGGGACCGGTGGCGCCTCCATTTATGGCGAGGTCAAGATTCAACACCCCAACATTGGCTGTGCGTTCAATAAAAATTTTATTGAAGATGAACAGGTCTTCCAGTTCCTTGAGTTTAGGTTTCACGTATTTTACAAACTCCAGGCTTTGTTCTTCAAACCCAATCGGTAAATCATAAAATAATCCGCCTACCCAAATATAATTGTACAATAATCTCGATCCGCTTGCCCATTCCAGCAGGCGCAGGATATGCTCGCGGTCGCGCATGAGCCAGAACATAGGGGTGAACGCGCCCATGTCTAATCCATAAGTTCCTAAAGCAATGAAGTGCGAAGCAATACGGTTAAGTTCGGCCACCAGCACACGGATATATTCAACCCGCTTGGGAAGGGTGCCGTGAATGCCCATTAATTTTTCCACACCCATAACATAAGCATGTTCGCAATTCATGGCCGCCACATAATCGAGGCGGTCAACAAATGGAATAACCTGATTATAGGGCAGCCGTTCAGCATGCTTTTCAAAACAACGATGCAGATAACCTAAATGGGGAACAACTTCTTTCACAATTTCACCGTCCATTAAAACCTCAAGTCGAAGAACTCCGTGGGTTGACGGATGCTGAGGCCCCAGGTTAATTATCATTTCTTCATTGCGCAGGCCATCAACATTAAATTTGTTCGGCTCCGACAATTTCAGATTATCCGGGTTGTATTGGTATTGGATTTTCGATATGGAAGGAGGCTTTGGCATTCGGGATTAGGCATTAGGCTCTGGCGCTAACTTTATGTTGCGATAGGTGTCTTGCTCCCGGTAATCCTTTCTCAGAGGAAACCCCTCCCAATCGGCAGGCATTAATATTCTTCTCAAGTCAGGATGGTTGATAAATTGAATCCCATACAAATCAAATACTTCCCGCTCCAGCCATTCGGCCGATTTCCAAACTGAAGAAACACTTTCGATTTCGGGTTTCTCCCTTGGCAGCACCACCTTCAACATCAACGAATGATTGAACGGAATTGAATAAAGCGTGTAGATTACTTCCATGGTTCCGGCTTCGGGGCCGTTATCAAGGCCGGTGATGCAGGAGAGTTGGTCGAAGTAGGTGGAGGGGTCGCTCCAGAGGTTTTTGCAAACTGCTAATAAATCGCCCTTATCAATTAATAATGTTGAGGGGTTAGTGTTTTCAACAAATTGCAGATTGATATTGGATACCCCCCCTGCAACTGACAAGATTTTTTCTTTATCCATTGTTCCGAGAAGTCATTAAACTCTCCCCCCTAATCTTCTCATGCAATTTTAATATACCTCCAATCAAAGCCTCTGGCCGGGGCGGACAGCCTGGCACGTAAACATCCACCGGAATAATTTTATCAACGCCTTTCACAACGTGATAGCCATGTTGCCAGTAAGGGCCGCCACAGTTGGAGCATGAGCCCATCGAAATAACGTATTTGGGATCAGCCATTTGCTCATATAATCTTTTGATGCGGTCGGCCATTTTAAAGGTCACGGTTCCGGCTACAATCATCACATCGGCCTGACGTGGAGTGGCGCGAGGGGCCATTCCAAAACGATCCATATCATAAGGTGTTGTGCCGGTACTCATAAACTCGATGGCGCAGCAGGCAATTCCAAATGTCATTGGGAAAAGAGAAGACAGCCGCCCCCAATTCAGTAGATTATCGAGTTTGGTTATGATCAGCCCGCTGTTGCCAAAAGATTCTTTGTAAGCAAACTCGACATTCTCTGTCGACTGTCGACTGTCGACTGTCGACTGACTAGTTATGTTTGTGATATCGTTCATTCACTTCGTCATAAAATTTCCTTGGAACTACTCCCTTGAAATTAGATTTCAATGGTTCCGATTTCAGCCAATCCAAATGACCATTCACCCAGGCATAGGCAAGGCCAACGGCCAGGATCACCACAAAAATCAAAATCTCAATCAACGAAACCCAGCCCCAGGCTCCATTCGTTTGCTGCATCATGGACTCATCTGTAAACACCGGCACCCACAAAAACATGACAATTATTTCTACTTCAAAAAGCAAGAAGATAAGTGCCAACACATAAAACCGGGGATTAAGTTGCGGCCACGAAGGGCCAACAGCAGACTCACCACTTTCGTAGGATGAGTTCTTTTCGGGATTGGGACGCCTGGGCCGGATTAATTTTGATATAAAAAGTGACAACAAAACAAAGCCAAGTCCACTCAGGCCAAAAATCAAGATGTCTAAATAAGGCGTGAGATAGGTTGTATTGAAGTGGTTCATCCAATCAAAGATAAGTCCTCTTTCTCAGTAACTCCCCAAATGTTTGAAACAAATGATGACAATAAAAGATTAAACTCCAGCATATTATTTAACACAATTATGCAAAAGGTATCCACTTGAGTAATATTTTAAAGGCAAATCAACATTTCATAATGGATAAAAGAACTAATTTGGCTATCATAAACAAATACCCAAAACATGAATGTATCGGAACCCAAACCCCTCAACATCAAAAGCTGGGCGGCCGAAGACAGGCCGAGGGAGAAACTGTTATTGAAAGGCACGGGCGCATTAAGCGATGCTGAACTGATCGCCATTTTATTAGGAAGTGGCACAGCCAAGTTAAGCGCGGTGGAACTCTCCAAAATAATTTTGCAGCAAGTGAATCATAATTTGAATGACCTGGCCAAGCTCACGGTAAAAGACCTCATCAAAATTAAAGGCATCGGTGAGGCCAAGGCCATCACTATCATTGCCGCACTGGAACTGGGGAGAAGAAGAATAAAAGAACATGAGCCAAACGAAAAGCAGAAATTGGTTACCTCGGCCAGCGCCTTCGAGAATATTCAGGGCGACCTGATGGATTTACCTCACGAAGAATTTTGGGTGCTGTTACTCAACCGGGCGCACCGGTTAATCAAAAAGAAAAAAATTTCGGAAGGCGGAGTATCGGGCACGGTGGCTGACCCGAAAATTATTTTCAAACTGGCGCTGGAAGAGTTGGCTTCCGGGGTAATAGTAGTACACAACCATCCTTCAGGAAATTTAAGCCCCAGTCAAAGTGATATTGACCTGACCAAGAAATTGATGGAGGCAGGGAAGGTGATGGAAATACAATTGCTCGACCACCTGATTGTGGCCGGAAAAAAATATTACAGTTTTGCTGATGAAGGTTTAATTTAAGTCGGTAAATGAAAACAAGGAACCTCTTCATACTTTTCATTTTCGGTGGTGCTTCCATCAGCTTGTTTTACATTTTTAAGGGAAATGAGACTGCACAATTGTATGCCGGGGCGATTAACAAAGAAAGAAATGACAAGGACAATTTCATGCGCCAGGGTGAGAGTTCCCCCTTCGCTGGAAAGCAAGGGCAGTTCAAAAACCTGAATTACTTTCCACCCAATTTGAAATACCGGATACAGGCCACGCTGCATAATGTTCCAAAAAAAGAATTAATCACTCTAACCACTAATGATGGTGGGACACAATCCTACATTACCTATGCCTGGGCAGAATTTGATTTAGACAACCTGCATCATAAACTTTTGATACTGGAAGTATTGGAAGAAAGTAAAGACAGGGGTTCGCTCTTCCTGGCTTTTGCTGATGAGACCAGCGGCTTTGATACCTATGGTGCTGGCCGATATCTCGACATAAAAAAAGTGCCCGGTGCCGGCACCATCATGCTCGATTTTAATAATGCGTATAATCCTTACTGCGCCTATTCCGATAATTTTACCTGCCCGTTCCCGCCCACAGAAAATATTTTGAAGGCAACTATAAAGGCGGGGGAGAAGGTTTATAAATAGTCCCGATGTTTCGGGACCAGCCAACACCCCACTACACACAAACCCCAACTCATTACATCCTCCTTGGTCTCACTAAATCCATGCTCCACCTTTGTTGCGTAATAGCATCAAAAGAATCGTAATGAAAAAACTCAGTCTTATTGCCATCCTGGTTTGCATAAACCTGTTCTCATGTTTTAGCCAGAACATTTTCTCCTCCGGCAAAAACAACATTGTATTCAACCGGTCCAACGGCATTTCCAGCTTCAATGTGGAGATGCGCGGCAAAATTGAAGTGACCGATGATGACAAAGACATTAAATCCATTTCACCCGATGGCTACCTGGAAATCAATAAAATAACATTTGGAACCAAAAGGAGTATTGTCATCACGCCTGAAGGCGGTGGGCTTAAACGGGAGTATTATGAGGGTCGCGAAAAGCTACCGTATGAACCGGAAGGCCGCAAGTGGTTAAGTGAAATCCTTCCTGAATTATTGCGCTCCACCACCATTGCTGCCGAGAGCCGTGTTGCGCGTTTCTATAAAAAAGGCGGAACTACAGCCGTGTTGAACGAAATATTAGCCATAGAGAGCGACTATGTGAAGGCCCACTACGCCAACGTGTTGATGAGTATGAACCTGCCCGTAAAAGATTACCCTTCAGTAATAGATAAAATTTCCACTGCAATTGATTCCGATCATTACCTGACCGAGTTCTTGGAAAAAAATATGGGAAAATTTCTTCAGGATAAAACCTCTACCGATGCCGTGTTCGAATCTTGCGGTAAAATGGATTCCGATCATTATAAAACGCAGGTGATTAAGGAGGCTCTCGAAAATCAAAACCCATCAGCAGAAGCTATCACTTCAATATTGAATGCCTCTGGCAACATGGAGTCTGACCACTACAAGACCGAAGTGCTAACCAGTTTATTGAGAAAGGAGAACATTACCGATGCTACCATAAGTGAAATGATCAGTGCAACTCTGAGAATAGAGTCCGATCACTATCGCATGGTTGTACTCAAGAAGGCACTTTCTAAACCCAACTTATCCGCCACTTCTTTTAAACGAGTGGTGGAATCAGTGAAGGAAATTGAATCAGATCACTACAAAACCGAAGTGCTGACGGATTTGCTCGAGAACAAATTGAACAACGATGTGAACGCAGCCATTGTTCTGGTGTCTGAAA
The DNA here is from genome assembly GCA_043767095.1 of Bacteroidota bacterium. Taxonomy (GTDB): domain Bacteria; phylum Bacteroidota; class Bacteroidia; order Cytophagales; family Cyclobacteriaceae; genus ELB16-189. The sequence goes on along the minus strand of JAYUHI010000251.1, from coordinate 1,835 downwards.
ATATTGAGTCTGATCATTACAAAACCATCGTACTAACCTCGCTGGTGAAACGGCAAAACCTGGACGATGCCTCATTCAAAAAACTGATTGAGGTAGGAAGCCAAACCGACAGCGATCACTATGCGAGCCAGTTTTTGCAAACAGCTTTGCAATCTCCGAATTTAACGAACGCCAACCTGGTCTTCATCATTACAGCAGCAGCGAACATTGATTCCGATCATTACATTACCGAAGTTCTTACCAAGGCAGCGCCCAGGGTAAAAGCAGGAGACAGCAGTTTGAAAGAAGCTTACCGGGCAGCCGCGAAAAAGATTGATTCTGAAACGTATTATGGGCGGGCGCTCAGGGCCATTGAGTAAATTACTATCTCGCACGGAGTACACGGAGAACACGGAGGAATGACATGAAGAGAAAGGCAAAAAAATCCCTCCGTGCATAACTCTGTGAACTCTGTGTCCTCCGTGCGAAAAAATTCCCTAATTTTCTAAAGTGAAAAAAAATAACCTTCACGCTTTCCTGAAAAAATTCTGGCTGCTGCCGGCCATTTGCATTCCACTGGGGGTTTTGTTCATGTTTTATTTTCAAGCAACCAATCCTTCTGCTTTCGATACACCCTGGGAAAAAACGCAAGGATACTTCGCAGCCATTCTCACCAGCAATTTAATCGGGTTTCTGGTTTACGTGATCGACCATTGGCTCGACACCAAAATATCGTGGAAGAATTCTTTTCTAACCCGATACATTACGGGCCTTGCACTCAATTTCATAATGGCCTTGCCGCTGGCTGAAGCAGAAGCGGTGTGGGCTCATGAAGCCAAGCCTGCTGATTTAATTAAACTCGGCATTTTGCTTTTAACCAGTTTGGTGATCTATGAAATCTTTTATGGATGGTTTTATTCCTACCGGTACTATGTTCATAAGCAAATCGAAGGGCTTAAAATGGATCGTCTGCAGTTGGAACTCCAGTTCGAATCGCTCAAGAGCCAGATCAGTCCGCACTTTTTGTTCAACTGCCTAAACACTATTTCTTCGCTGATTTATAAAGACACCCGGCTGGCCGAAGAATTCATAAGAAGAATGGCCGATACCTTTCAGTATGTGCTGAAAAACCAAAAAAGAAAAACCGTTCCTCTCCGCGAAGAGCTTGATTTTGTAAAAGCCTATTATTATTTACTCCAGGTGCGCTTCGAAAATAATTTGAAATTAGAAATTAATCTGCCCAGAAGCCTGCTGGACTCCCCTATTCCTCCGCTCACCCTCCAGATGCTGATGGAGAACAGTGTGAAGCACAACATAATCACTCGCGAACAGCCACTGCTGGTTTACGTTTCGGCACGCGACAATACGCATTTGCTGGTCACTAATTCTAAAACCAAAGCCAGCACTGGTGTTTCCCTGCCTGTCCCGCAGGCAGGCGGTTTCCAGGTTGGGCTGGAGGCCATACACAAACGCTACGCTTTTTTCACTTCGGAAAAAATCCAGATCACCGATTCGGAAAAATTTGTAGTGCAGTTACCCGTATTAAAAAATCATGCTTCGGCAGATTTACCATGAAGCGCGCATTCATCCATAACCCGTTTTTCCGGTTGATTGCTCCCTTGTTATTTGGGATAATGGTTTACCTGCTCATTCTGTTGGTGGGCAACAACCTGGCAGACCTTACCCAGATATTCAGCAATGAAGAACTATACGTAAGCATCGGGCTTACTTTTTTATCTTTTGAGAGCCTGCGGTTTTCCATTCTCATGATCAGGAAGTTTAATATATCTTCCATCCGAAATCAAATCATACTCTCCATCTCATCGGGTGTGATTATTTCATTGATGGTCATTACC
>JAYUHI010000250.1:0-10667 GCA_043767095.1 Bacteroidota bacterium | reverse complement strand
CAAAAACACTTCCTGTTCTATCGTATTGAAATCCTCATTGTCCTCATCGTTGCAGAGCAACCTGAGTTTCGCTTTGAGAGGAACGCTATAGGTTAGCCCTCTGTCGATACACTCGTCCACCGAATATTTTGGCGGGTCGATGGTGTAGTCAACAAACTCCAGCACGAAGTTTTCGCGCGAGTCGGAGATGGGGAAGTTTTCGGCAAAAACTTTAAAGAGGCCTTCGTTTTGGCGCTTTTCTGCCGGAGTATCTATTTGAAGAAAATCTCTGAAAGACTGAAGCTGTATATCCAGGAAGTCCGGATAGTCAAGCACTTTATCAATCTTGGAGAAGTCAATTCTTCCATTGCTGTTTTTCTTTGCCAAGGTGTTGAAAATTTAAAATGTGTCCTGGACTCAATAACTTTAGTGGGTACAAATAGAAATAACCCTACCTGACTTTATCATCAGGAGGGACTTGTAATTCCGGTTTAGACGGTACCTATCGCCTCCAAGAAATTATTTCAACTCAATATCGGCACCAGCCTCGGTGAGTTGCTTCTTAAGATTTTCAGCTTCGTCTTTGGGTAATCCTTCTTTTATTGTTTTAGGAGCGCCATCCACCAGGTCTTTGGCCTCCTTCAAGCCAAGGCCGGTCAGTTCTTTCACCAACTTAACAATTTGAAGTTTGTTAGCGCCAGGAGCTTTCAATACTACATCAAAGTTAGTCTTCTCAGCAGCAGGGGCAGCACCACCGGCAGCAGGGCCAGCTACAGCCACGGCAGCAGCCGCAGGTTCAATGCCATGCGTTTCTTTCAGGTAAGATGCTAATTCATTTACTTCCTTTACTGTTAGTCCAACCAGTTGGTCTCCGAGTGATTTAATATCAGCCATTTTTGTAAGTGTTTAGATTCGTTGTTAAATAATTAATTTTTTCTTTCTTCAAGCGTTTTTACAAGGCCAGCTAATTTATGCTTGCTGCTTAACAGGGCAGACAATACATTCTTGGCGGGAGATTGTAACAACGCGATGACATCGCCAATGAGTTCGTTTTTGGATTTGAGCTCACTGAGCATATTTAAATTTTCGTCTCCAATAAATAAATCGGAGTCGATGGAAGCAGCCTTAAGTATTGGCTTTCCGTCTAATTTCTTGCGGAATTCTCTAATGGCCCTAGCCGGTGCATTGCCTGATTCTTTGGAGAATATTACACCAGAAAATCCATGCAGGGCTTTGTAAATCGGCTCAAAGGTTGTCCCGTTTTTTTCCAAAGCTTTTTGGATGAGGGTGTTTTTGTAAACACCATACTCAACGCCCGTTTGAAAACAGATTTTACGGAAAGCGTTTATCTGCGCCACGGTGAAACCGCCAGCGTCTGTTATATAAAAATGAGGATGAGCCGAAAACTTACCGGTCAACTCATCGATGATTTTACTTTTTTCTTCTCTGGTCATAACAACAAATAATTAAACGCCAACAACACTGGCCGGATCAATGGCGATGCCGGGGCTCATGGTTGAAGACATACTAATGCTTCTAAAATAATCGCCCTTTGCCGAAGCAGGTTTTAGTTTAGCCACCATGTGAATGAACTCCGCTGCATTGTCGCGAATTTTTTCTGGTGCAAAGGAAGCCTTGCCAATGCTGGCATGGATAATTCCCTGCTTGTCAATTTTAAAGTCAACCTTACCAGCCTTAACATCTTTCACGGCTTTGCCAACTTCGAGCGTTACTGTTCCTGATTTCGGGTTGGGCATTAAACCGCGCGGTCCAAGTACTTTACCCAGTTTACCAACCTTGGCCATTACCGTTGGTGTGCAAACGATCACATCAACATCCGTCCAGCCGCCTTCGATCTTGGTCACATAATCATCAAGCCCAACGTGGTCTGCACCCGCATCTTTGGCTTCCTGAACTTTATCGGGCGTACACAACACAAGGACCCGAACTACCTTGCCTAAACCATGGGGCAATGAAACAACTCCACGCACCATCTGGTCTGATTTTTTAGGGTCGACACCAAGACGTATATCCAGGTCAACAGAGGAATCGAACTTAGTGAAGGTGATATCCTTAACTAATTTGGATGCGTCAGTAAGGGAGTAAACCTTCTCGAAATCTGCCTTGCCCAATACTGCTTTTCTATTTTTGCTAACTCTTGCCATTACTTAATTGTTCGTTGTTAGTTGTTCGTTGTTTGTCGCTGGCTCACCAATAACTAATAACCAACAACTAACAACCATTTATTTCGCCCAGGGGGCAGTTCCACTTACAGTTACACCCATACTGCGTGCTGTGCCGGCAACCATTTTCATGGCTGAGTCCAGTTTGAAAGCATTCAGATCGGGCATTTTCAGTTCTGCTATTTTCTTTACCTGATCCCAGGTGATAGAACCAATTTTATTCCGATTAGGCTCTTTAGAACCTTTTGGTTGCTTCAGGGCTTCAAGTATCAAAACAGGTGCGGGCGGAGTCTTGATGACGAAGTCGAACGACTTGTCATTGTATATGGAAATTAGCACAGGCAAAATCTGTCCTTGCTTGTCCTGCGAGCGAGCATTGAACTGCTTGCAGAAATCCATAATGTTCAAACCCTTACTACCCAAAGCGGGTCCGATTGGGGGTGCAGGGTTAGCCTGACCTCCTTTTACCTGTAATTTTAAAAATCCTACAACTTCCTTTGCCATTGTACTCTTATTCTAATTTTTCAACTTGTAAGTAACTCAACTCAACCGGGGTGTTACGCCCGAAAATCTTAACCATTACATTAAGTTTCTTTTTGTCTTCAAAAATCTCTTCCACGGCTCCGGTGAACCCACTGAAAGGCCCATCCATAACTTTCACATTCTCGCCTTTGATGAATGGCTTGTCCAACTTCTCTTCCATCTCATCAATCTCATCCACCTTGCCCAAAATCCGGTTCACTTCACTTTGGCGCAACGCAACGGGTTCCTTAGTTGAACTGGCACTATTATTACCCAGAAAACCAATCACCCCTGGGACATTGTTAACCGTATGATAAGCCTCACCGTTGTCTAAATCAGCAGAAACGAGAACATAGCCGGGAAAAAAATTCCTTTCCCTCATTTTCTTCTTACCGTTCCTCATTTCATACACCTTCTCTGAGGGAATGAGTACTTGAGGAATATAGTCCTTCAGTTTTGAGCGTTCAATTTCAGTTTCCAGGTAAGACTTCACCTTCTTTTCCTGGCCGCTGATAACCCTTAGCACATACCACTTCAGTTCGCCCATGTTTTCTAAGGTTAAAACTCTTTATAAAACCAGGACAGGGCATTCTGAAATCCAAAGTCAATCGCCCCGATCACTATGGCAAAAATTAATGAAGCCACCAGCACCAATATGGCGCTGCTTTGCAACTCATTGAATTTAGACCATGAGACCTTGTTCTTGACCTCGTCAATGGATTCTAATATGTAGTTCTTAACTCGCTCCATTGGGCTCTGTTTTTGATTCTCTTTTGATCCTTTTTTAAAAGCACGGGTGGAGAGACTCGAACTCTCAGCCAATCCCGCGTTTTCGCGGGACTACGTCTACCTCCCGAAGCCTCGGGATGAGCTACACCCTCCCGATTATTTCTTATCAATGCACGGGTGGAGAGACTCGAACTCCCAGCCAACGGTTTTGGAGACCGCTACTCTACCAATTGAGCTACACCCGTTTATATTTAGGCTTTGCTTTTGGCATCAAAACAGGGCTTTTAGCTCCTGATTTGGTTACACTAGCTGCCGCATTACTATGAGTACTACCCCTTTTTCCACCCCCTTTTTTTAAAAGGACTGCAAAGGTATTGTTTAAACAAGAAAAAAAAAGCGTTTCCGGGAAAAATCCTCGGAAACGCTTTGTGTTTGGAAATCAGGAAATTAATCTAAAATCTCTGTCACCTGACCTGAGCCTACTGTTCTTCCGCCTTCGCGGATAGCGAAACGGAGGCCTTTCTCCATGGCAATCTTGTTGATCAGCGTTACTTCGATAGAAACGTTGTCGCCAGGCATAACCATTTCAACGCCTGTAGGCAACATAACTTCTCCTGTTACATCAGTAGTTCTGAAGTAGAACTGTGGGCGGTATTTGTTAAAGAACGGGGTGTGACGGCCGCCTTCTTCTTTGCTCAGCACATAAACTTCAGCCTTGAATTTGGCGTGAGGCGTTACTGAGCCGGGCTTACAAATAACCATACCTCTGCAGATATCAGTCTTTTCAATACCACGGAGTAACAGACCAGTATTGTCTCCAGCTTCTCCCCTGTCGAGGATTTTGCGGAACATTTCAACACCGGTAATGGTAGAGGTAAGGTTCTCTGCACCCATTCCAAGGATTTGGACAGGGTCACCAGTTTTGATAATGCCACGCTCAATTCTGCCGGTAGCAACCGTTCCACGGCCAGTGATAGAGAAAACATCTTCAACAGGCATCAGGAAATCTTTATCGATAGCCCGAAGAGGGATGGGGATGAATTCATCAACGGCCTTCATCAGCTCTTCGATTTTCTCCACCCACTTGGCTTCGCCATTCAATCCGCCCAAAGCGGAGCCACGGATAACCGGGGTCTTATCACCTGGGAATTTATAGTAGGTAAGCATTTCACGAACTTCCATTTCTACCAGGTCAAGCAACTCTAAGTCATCAACCAGGTCGACTTTGTTCATGAAAACTACGAGGGCAGGTACGCCTACCTGACGGGCCAACAGAATGTGTTCGCGGGTCTGGGGCATGGGGCCGTCAGTAGCAGCAACCACCAGAATGGCACCGTCCATCTGGGCAGCGCCCGTAACCATGTTCTTCACATAGTCAGCGTGGCCTGGGCAGTCAACATGCGCATAGTGGCGTTTTTCAGTTGAATACTCAACGTGCGAGGTGTTGATCGTAATACCTCTTTCTTTTTCTTCGGGAGCGTTGTCAATGGAGGCGAAATCCCTGATTGAAGCAAGCCCCTTTTTTGAGAGCACCATAGTAATTGCTGCGGTGAGCGTGGTTTTACCATGGTCAACGTGACCAATGGTGCCTACGTTTACGTGTGGTTTCGAGCGGTCGAATGTTTCCTTAGCCATATTTGAAAATTGTTAAAAGTTTAAAGTGTATAATTAATTTAGTAAAGCCTTAATCATTTAAGTTTCTCCGTCTGAGAAACATACACCCTAAACATTTTAAGCCTTTCGAAATAAGGGTTTTCGTTTTGCCCCGTGGCCAGGAACCTTCCTCACTTTCATGATGGCGCTACCCATCGGTGAAAAAGATTTCAAATTCAAAATTTCAATCCCGATTTATCGGGACAAAATTGCCCGTTGGCAATACTATCCTAACGACTACTCCTGATCTGTTGAACAGTCCCGATCCTTCGGGATGAACTGTCGACCTTCCCGCATTAGCGAGATGCTCTTTCCTGAACAATACTCCTGAGCTGTTGAACAGGATTGAACTGTCGACCTCTTCCTTACCAAGGAAGTGCTCTACCACTGAGCTACAACAGCGACTTAGGTATTAGGCATTGGGGATTAGGTCTCACCTAATGCCTAATGCCCAAGGCCTGATTAGAGCGGGAAACGAGGTTCGAACTCGCGACCTATAGCTTGGAAGGCTATCGCTCTACCAACTGAGCTACTCCCGCTTACTATCAACAACACTGTCGCTCTACATCCCGATGCTTCGGGAGAGCTACTCCCGCTTACTATCACTACACTGTCGCTCTACCATCCCGATGCCTCGGGAGAGCTACTCCCGCCTACTATCAACAACACTGTCGCTCTACCATCCCGATGCTTCGGGAGAGCCTCCCGCTTTTCAATTTCAGATTTCGTAATCCTTTCATCTAAAATCTGAAATCGTAAATCCCCATGTGGGGGAAAGAGGATTCGAACCTCTGAAGTCATAAGACAACAGATTTACAGTCTGTCCCAGTTGGCCGCTTTGGTATTCCCCCAGTGCCTGCTGCCTCGTCTTAATTCATCGCGACCATGGCAGATAATGCTCATTTCTAAGAACGATTCAAGACCCCCTAGCCCCCGAAGGGGGAATTCTTGCCTCTGTTTTTAAAACGTTTTTAAAAACAGGAGTGCAAAATTAATGGCTTTTTGGAGATTGCCAAGCAGGGGAAAAATTTTAACCCCGCGATACCAAAAGGGGAAAAGCGTCAACAACTACATCAGCACAATCTCCTTTACTACTTCCTTCCCAAATTCCTTTTGGAAAAGTTCGAGGATGTGGTTTTTGCTGTAGTTTAAATCGTGCTTGAGGGATGGAGACGTGAGTTCCACAAACAACACATGGTTGCGGATAAACACTTTTTTGGTGCGCTTGGCTATGGGTATCCCTACCAGCCGCTCCCAGGAACCAATCACATTGGCTTCGTCAAATTTAGTGTCAATATGGTATTGTTTGAGAAGCTCTTTAATAGCCTCGCTGACGTGTATTGCCCCGGAATTCTCTTTTTTAACGGCCAATTTAATTTCGATTTACAATTTCCACCGCTCCGCCCCTTTCAATATTAAATTCCTGAAAATCTAAGTTAGCGGTTTTAAATATCTCTTTTGCCCTTGAGGGACTGGCATCGGAAATAAAAAACTGCGTTTCATTATTCAATGCGATCATATCCATCAATCGCGCAACCCGGTCTTCATCCATTTTATCAAAAATATCATCGAGCAACATGATGGGAGAAAAACCTTTTTTTTGTTTCACCTGATCAAGTTCAACCCATTTAAGGGCAATTAGAAAGGATTTTTGCTGGCCCTGAGAACCAAACTTGCGCACCTCAAAATCATTTAACAGAAATTGGTATTCGTCCAGGTGAACTCCGGCCAAGGTGCGGCCAGCGGCTGCCTCCTTTTCCAGATTATTGGTTAAGATTTCTTCTGTTGACTTGGAATCCAACACGGAAGAATAGTCAATTCTAACCTCCTCTCCTGACCGAATCAGCCGCGCATATTCTTCATGCAATACCGGATTGATCTGATGAATATGTGTTTTTCTGGTCTCATAAATTAATTCGGCTGCCGGAACCATTTGATGATGATACGTGGCCAGCAAATCCCGGTCAATAAAACCGGAAGCTTGGGCGGCCTTGAGCATTCCATTCCTCTGCCGCAGCAACTGGTTATATAATATTAGTTTTTCGAGGTACTGCCTGTCCCCCTGGCTCAGCCAAAGATCAAAGAACCTCCTTCTTCCCTCCCCGGCTTCCCAAATCAAATTAATGTCATGCGGAATAATCATAATTACCGGGTACTTGCCAATGTGTTCCGAAAATTTATTGTACTCCTGGCCATCCTCCAACAGTGTTTTCTTTTTCCCTTCGAACAGGCAACGGACTGAATGGCGGTGTTCCTGTTTTTCAAATTCACCTTCAACCAAAAAATAATTCTGGCCGTGAGAAATATTTTGGGAATCCTGATTGTTCAATACGCTTTTGGAGAAGGACAAATAATGGATGGCATCGAGAATGTTGGTCTTGCCGCTCCCGTTTTTCCCAAACAGCCCGATTACTTTTTTATTGAAAGTGAATTGGGCATCGCGGTAGTTGCGAAAGTTTTGTAGGCGAAGGCTGCGGATGTACACGTTGCAAGTTACAGGCTTCAGGCTGCCGGTTGCAAGCTGCCGGTTGAAAACCCTTTTTACAGTAATGTTATTGATATTTGGGTATTGTTTATTGCTCCCTTATTTTCGCAGTCCATCTGAATCAAAACAAGCTATGCCCGCAAAAAACAAAGCTGCCAAAGAAAAGCCCGCATTCTCAAAAGAGCAATACTGGAAATGGTATGAATGCATGCTTCTCATACGCAAGTTTGAGGAGCGCTGTGGCCAGCTTTACGGCATGCAAAAAATTAAAGGGTTTTGCCACCTATACAACGGACAGGAAGCGTGTGCCGCAGGAGCGGTTAGCGCTTTAACTCCGGACGATAAATGGATTACTGCTTACCGCGATCATGGCCACCCACTCGCGCTGGGCACCGACCCTAAAGCTATTATGGCTGAACTTTATGGCAAAGCAACCGGCACCACCAAAGGCAAAGGGGGCTCCATGCACATCTTCGATAAGTCTAAAAATTTTGTAGGAGGGCACGGCATTGTTGGGGCGCAGATTCCGCTCGGTGCGGGAATCGCTTTCGCGGAAAAATATTCCAAAACCAAAAATGTTTGCGTGTGCAGCATGGGCGATGGGGCCGTTCGTCAGGGTGCTTTTCACGAAACCCTGAACTTGGCCATGCTGTGGAAACTGCCGGTGATTTTTGTGATTGAAAATAATGGTTACGCGATGGGCACTTCGGTGCAACGCACATCAAATGTTCACGAACTCTATACGCTGGGCGAAGCATATGACATGCCTTCCATGCCGGTTGACGCTATGAAAGTAGAGGATGTTCATATTGCTGTTTCGCTTGCCGCTGAACGGGCACGCAAAGGCGATGGCCCAACGTTACTCGAATTCAGAACCTACCGGTATAAAGGCCACTCCATGAGCGACCCAGCCAAATACCGGACTAAAGATGAGGTGGAAGAATACAAACAGCGCGACCCCGTTGAGGTGGTAAAAAATACCCTCGTAACCAACGGCTGGGCAAGTGATAAAGAATTGGAAGCATTGGAAACTAAAATCCTTGCCATCGTTGAAGAGTCGGTAAAGTTTGCTGAAGAATCTGAATACCCAGATCCAAAGGAAGCATTTACTGATGTTTATGTTCAGGAGGATTATGCCTTTGTGATGGATTAAGGGCGATTCAGAATTTTTCGGCCAGCCAACGGCCAAGAAACACATCGTAAACCCTGTACCCTGTTTTTTCTTTTGTCAAAAATTCCTTTTGGACGAGGGCGGGCAGTGTCCTTTGCACGGCACTGGAAGTTAACCGGTATTTCGACAGGAACTCCTTTGATGTAGGCTTATCAACCCATCCTTCTTTGGCCACCGCAGTCAGCAATTGTATCTGTTGGGGTGTTAGCAAGGAACGGTAGTTGGAATATACGGCTTCATTTTCCTGAAATATTTTATCAATCGCATGGTAAACGGTGGCCTTCGGGCTGGCGAGCTTTAAATCAAATAGTCTGTTGCAAAAGTATTGAACGTAGAAAGTGTGTTGGAAAGTCCACTCGAGGATGAATTCAATATCACCTTTTTCCAAAGCGATACCCGCATGGGCAAAATGGTTGTCCATGAACGCCCCATACTCTTTTGCCGCAATAGGCATCAAACTTAAAAATTGGGTACTTTGGTAAAAAGGCCGTCTAACATCAGCAAACATGCTGCTTAAAATATGCTGCTGACTGCCTGAGTAAATAAAATGAACGTTGTTCAAATGTTGAATATAACTTCGAAGGATAGCTTCCGTATTTTTTTCCGGATAAGTAGTTATGGTTTGAAACTCATCAAAAGCAACGACCACTGGATTAGCTTGTTTCTCCAGATGAGAAAAAATTTCTTCGAGCGTTTTTACCCCGTGCTTTACTTTTTGAACATCAATTTCAACAGAGGGGGCGCCACTTAACGGGTCAATCGTAAAGGTTGGGCGAAGGCTGCCAAACAAAGCCGATATTTTTTGTGCGGATGACTTCATCACTCCCAAGCTCAATTGATCAATAACAGCTTTAGCAAATGCCGAGGCCATGGCTGCCAGGTTGGTGGTGTGCAGCAAGTCAACATAAATCAAACCAACCTTTTTTGAATTGATTTGTTGGAAGGCATGTTTAATAAGGCCCGTTTTTCCCATCCTTCTTAAAGACATGAGTGTTAGGTTCCGGCCATTCTCCATGGCACTTACAACGGAACGTGCCTCTTCCTTCCGGTCGCAGAACCAGGCAGCGCCTTGATAACCGGAAATCAAAAAGGGGTTGAAGGGCGTTTTCATTTGCACACTAAGGATTATACATTTTGTATAATGCAAGTTGTATAATTTTTTCTGATAACCAATTGATGCCAAGACTGGGCAAGCAATAAAGAGCTGGAAGCAATTGGAATCGGTAAAGTTTGAGGAGGAATCGGAATACCCGGATCCAAAGGAAGCCTTCACGGATGTTTACGTTCAGGAGGATTATGCTTTTGTGATGGATTAAAGCTTTTTGGCAATAAACCTGTTTTTTATAGTTTTGCATCCCGATTTCCCAATCGGGATTAATTTTTTAAATCATGGCAAAAGAAATCAAGGAAGAGAACCTGCCTGCCGGCAAGGCAGGAAAAGATATTCTGGAAAGTTCAGAAGTACTACAGGAAAAAGTTCTGGGCGTTGAGCATTGGATTGAATCCAACCCAAAAATCGTGTTTGGCGTGATGGGCGCCCTGCTTTTGGCAGTGGGCGGATATTTCGGCTATCAGTATTATGTGAGCAACCAGGACGAACAAGCACAGCGGGAAATGTTCCAGGCCGTGCGGTATTTTGAAAAGTATATTGAAACCGGCCACGATAGCTTAAACGTAGCGCTGAAGGGCGATGGCAATAATTTGGGGTTGGTGGATATCGTTGAAGATTACAGCATGACCAAGGCCGGAAATCTGGCCAACTTTTATGCCGGGGCCATCTATCTGAAGCAAGGGAAATACAAACTGGGCCGGCTTTACCTGGAAGATTTTTCTTCAACGGACTTGTTAGTTCAGGCGCGCGCTTACAGTCTGATTGGCGACTCATACATGGAGGAGAACGAATTTGGAAATGCTGCCAGTTTCTATAACAAAGCGGCCAGCTACG
>JAYUHI010000249.1:0-4487 GCA_043767095.1 Bacteroidota bacterium | reverse complement strand
GAAAAAGAGGTCGTGCAGAGAGAATCAAAGAGCATTTTTATAAAACTCAATTCCAGTAAGGAAATAAATTTTTTTTAGCGGGTTATTAGAGATGCCCTTAAAGGGCTACGCGTGGTTAGAGCGCGAGGATATCCAGGCCTGCTTATTATATGCTCATAAAATGGTGAGTCATGAGCGCATTGAGATCATTGCTTCAGCCTAATGCCGGAAGTCAAAATACTTTTAGATAGTTGTGTATGGGCTGGTGCCAAAGAAGTTCTTACAAAGTCTGGCTACAATGTCAAATGGGTAGGCGAGTTTCTAAATGATCCTGGAGATACAGCTATTATTCGGCTTGCTTTCTCTGAAAAAAGAATTTTGGTAACCCTTGACAAAGATTTTGATGAGTTAGTTGTTTTCAGGGGTGAACCTCATTTTGGCATATTGAGAATTGTAGACCAATCCGCAACTCAACATGGATCCGTCATCAAAATAGTTATTGAAAGGTTTGAAATGGAACTGGCTAAAGGAGCGATAATACCTTTTGAAAGTGGTCGCATCAGAATTCGGCTTGAAGATTAAGAGGTCTAAAAAGCTGACATCGGAAAGTTTGGTGGAGCGGATCAGGAAGATGAGTGTGTGAGAAAAAGTCCACTGTCCACGGTCGACTGTCGACTGTTGACTGTTGACTGTCGACTGTTGACTGTCGACAGTGGACCGTGGACCGTTCCCCTACACCTTCACATAAATCTTCCTCTTGTCCATTACCCACCCTACAACCCAGCACGTGGTCATCACCCAAAAGGCAAACAGAAATGAGCCGAGGTAATCACCAAACACCGGGTTGAAAATACTGGCGTAAATCCACCTGTAGAGAGATATATCGCCCACCGGCACAGTCTGGAGGGTAATCACAAAAACCTCGGACAATAAATAAATGAAAAGTGTATTCCTACCAAACACTTCAAACGGATACGTCCAGTTTTTCTTTCCAGCCATATCAATTAAGAAAATAAGGATAGGCAGCACCAACAAATCAATGCCCACGGTGTGCAGTGCGTATGAACTCGTCCAGAGTTTTTTATTGATCGGGAAAAACAAATCCCACCAAAGGGCTGTTAAAATCAGTAAAGCTCCCGTCATCATCAGCTTGGCAATGGTTTCGTAGTTCTGTCCGTTTTGCTGGATGAACCTTCCTGCCAGGTATCCGGCCAATACATTTACGACAGCAGGTAATGTACTGAGCAAACCTTCGGGATCAAATGGAACGCCCTCGCCCATGTAGAGATGGTTCGCTCCAATCAGCCATAAATCCAACTTCGATCCAGCGTTGCCTTCCATCGTCATATCGCCAAAAGCGCTTAACAGAAAACGATAAGCAACCAGGGCAACAATGCTGAAATAGATAGCACCATTGGTTTTCCAATAATGAATAACAAGAGCGGCTATTCCATAACACAAAGCAATGCGTTGCAGCACGCCAAAAATCCGCGTATGCGAAACAGGTTTGAACGCCCATACACCGGCATCGTTCAGTTCGAAGAACGGGAACCAATACATTAAGTAGCCCAGCAGGAAAATAATAGCCGTTCGCTTGAATATTTTTTTTAAGACTGCCGCATTCCCCAGCGCCTCATATTTGCTCATGCTGAAACTCATGGCATTGCCCACCACGAAAAGGAATGTGGGGAACACAAGGTCGGTGAGGGTGAAGCCGTTCCAACCGGCATGCTCCAGCGGAGACCAGTTGAGCGGACCGCCCGGAGAGTTCACGATGATCATCAGCATAACATCCATGCCGCGAAATACATCGAGGCTCAGGTAGCGTGGTTGGTTCATGTTGGTAAAATTTCCCATTAAATTATTGAATATTGTTGGGAGTCCATAGTCAATGGTCGACAGTCGACAGTCGACAGTGGACTGTGGACTGTGGACTGTGGACATCGGAACTATTGAATTACTACCAATTTCAATTAACTTCCGCCAATGTCTAAAATAATCTCCTTCATCAGCCGGAAAGGCGGAACCGGCAAAACCACCAACGCCATAAACCTGGCCACCTCCCTTCATGGGGCGGGTAAAAAGGTGCTGCTGATTGAAATTGATCCGAACTTCACGCTCACCACACTTCGAAAAATGGAAACATTCAAAACCAAAAAGAATGAAACGTTTGCCGTGGCCGGATCAAGCGATGAAACCGTTGCCGGGGAATTGATCCGCATGAAGGAAGGAAGGAAATATCAATATATTATTGTGGACAGTGCCGGTAAAACTACCAGTGAAGGCATCAAAAAACTTTGCTTAGTCAGTGATATTGTAATTGTGCCCACCAGCCTCACGCAAAATGATTTGCTTGTAACCTATCAAACTGTTACCGACCTGGCGCCCGCCCGCGATTTAAACGCCAATCTCAAAATTCTTATTCTGCCCAACCGCATTCACACCAGCATGGGGCTGCACACCGTGCGCGACAGCCTGAAAAACCTGAACGCCCTGGTGTTGCCCGTGGTAGTGCCACAGAAAAATTTGTTTGCTAATTTTAGCACTCTCGATGCCGAGAAAGGCTATGAACCGGTGTTCCGGGAAATTATGAAACACGTGGAATGAGCAAGCGCAACACCCTAAACGACCTCGAAGAATTTTTGAAGCTGCAGGCTTCCACGTTGGTTCAGCCTCAATTGGTTGAACCACCGCGAACGACTGTGCAACCAAATCTTGAAGGAATTCCCGAAACCATAAAACCAAAGGAAGTTTACACTCCGCCAGGCACGGGCGCAATCCAGCCGGTTGACCTGCTCAACGAAATGAAAAAGATGGTGGCACAGAACAAAAGTGCGTTCTATGATTTCATTATCCGAACAGCGGAGTCCATACCCTACAATACAAAAGATGTGCTCCTCATCAACACAGCTTTGTATTTAAAGCATGGTGAGAATTGGAAGGAAGGAATTGAAGAATATTGGAAGAAAAGAAAAGTTAATCGTTAATCCTACTTTGTCATATTACATACATTAACCCTGACAGGGTTCTGAAAACCCTGTGAGGGTTCTGTAAAAAAATCCAGTTTCCATAATATGACAAAGTAGGATTCATTACATGCGCTAATAATTAAGAAAATTCAGCTAACTAATAGCCATTTTTCTACTTACTATTTTAATTAACCACGAAATGAAATTCGCAACCAAAGCCGTACACGCGGGCGTAGAGCCTGATCCTTCAACCGGGGCCATCATGACTCCCATCTATCAAACTTCAACCTATGTGCAGGAGTCGCCTGGCAAACACAAAGGCTATGGCTACGCCCGAGGGACTAATCCTACACGTAACGCGTTACAAAAAAGTATTGCCGCGCTGGAGAATGGAAAATTTGCCATTTGTTTTTCTTCTGGAATGGGCGCCACCGATGCCGTGATTAAACTTTTAAATCCGGGCGATGAAGTGATCACCAGCAATGATTTATATGGCGGCTCGTACCGGATGTTCCGGAAAATTTTTGAGAAGTATGGAATCAAATTTCATTTCATTGATTTATCCGATGCGAACAACGCCATCCCTTATTTCAATTCCAAAACCAAGTTAGTCTGGATTGAAACGCCCTCTAATCCGCTCATGCGCATCACTGATATAAAAGCGTGCGTTGATCTCGCCAAAAAACATAATGCCTGGGTTTCGGTGGACAATACATTTGCTTCACCCTATTTGCAAAACCCGCTCGACCTGGGGGCCGACATCATCATGCACTCAGTAACCAAATATTTAGGAGGCCACAGCGATGTGGTGATGGGCGCTTTGGTGGTGAACGATGAAAAACTGTATCAGGATTTGTACTTCATCATGAACTCATGCGGAGCAGTGCCCGGCCCACAGGATTCATTTTTGGTATTGCGTGGAATCAAGACCCTTCACCTGCGCATGGAACGCCACTGCCTGAACGGAAAAAGAATTGCAGAATATTTAAGAAGCCATCCGAAAATTGGGAAAGTGTATTGGCCGGGGTTTGAAGATCATCCCGGTCACGCCATTGCCAAAAAACAAATGAAAGATTTTGGCGGCATGCTTTCGTTCACGCTAAAGAACGACAACATGGACAATGCACGGCTGCTAATGGAGAGTATGCAACTTTTTTCCTTGGCTGAATCGCTGGGTGGAGTGGAGTCTCTCATCAATCACCCTGCTTCCATGACACACGCCAGCATTCCGCGAGAAGAACGCATAGCCAACGGCCTCACCGATACCCTCATCCGCCTGAGCATTGGCATTGAAGACAGTGATGACTTGATTGAAGACTTGGAGCAGGCGCTGAGGAGAGTTTGAAAGGAATGTTTATGGAAAGATAAGGTGCACAAAAAAGATATCATGGGTATGACCGAGGATTTGAGGATTTTTGTTGAAATTAGACTGCCAATTACATATGGGCATCTCTAATAACCCGCTAAAAAAAATTTATTTCCTTACTGGAATTGAGTTTTATAAAAATGCTCTTTGATTCTCTCTGCACGACCTCTTTT
>JAYUHI010000248.1:0-1868 GCA_043767095.1 Bacteroidota bacterium | reverse complement strand
GTTTTCATAGTGTCCTTCGTGAACCCTTGCCCTTCCATTGCAAAACTCTGGTACACCCGATGGCCACATCGTTCATCAGACATCGGACAATTTATTTACCTTTGCCTCCCTTAAATTTTTTCTGTGAGAGCTAAGCCAGCATACGCCAAAAAAGTAAACATTATCACCCTCGGTTGTTCTAAAAACCAGGTGGATTCTGAAGTATTGCTGACCCAGCTTCGGGGCAATGGGGTGGATGCCGTGCATGAATCGGGGCAGGATGATGCCCAGGTAGTGGTGATTAATACCTGCGGTTTTATTGACAATGCCAAGCAAGAATCCATCGATACCATCTTACGCTACGTGGATGCCAAGCAGGAAGGCCTGGTAAAAAATGTTTACGTTACCGGATGCCTTTCTCAACGATACAAAGATGTTCTTGAAAAAGAAATTCCCCAGGTTGATGGCTGGTTTGGCACGCGCGACCTCAGCCGGTTGCTCAAAGTTTTTAAAGCAGATTACAAAAGTGAATTGGTAGGCGAGCGCATACTCACCAACCCCGGCCATTATGCTTACTTGAAAATATCAGAAGGCTGCGACAGGCCTTGTTCTTTTTGCGCCATCCCGCTCATGCGGGGCAACCATATCTCGCGGCCAATTGAGGAGTTGGTGAAAGAGGCAAAGAACCTCGCGTCACAAGGCACGAAAGAGTTATTGCTGATTGCCCAGGACTCAACGTATTACGGGCTTGATTTGTACAAGAAGAGAAACTTAGCGGAGTTGCTAAGAAATCTTTCTGACGTGGATGGCATCGAATGGATCAGGTTGCACTATGCTTTTCCCACAGGATTCCCGATGGAGGTGCTGGAGGTGATGAACTCTCGTGAAAACATTTGCAAGTATTTGGACATTCCACTGCAACACGGGTCAAGCAAAATGTTACAACTCATGAGAAGGGGAACTACCCGTGAGAAAACCGAAGCGCTTCTTCAATCCATCCGCGAAAAGGTTCCAGGCATCGCCATCCGTACAACATTCATTGCAGGGCATCCGGGAGAAACAGATAAAGATTTTGACGACCTGCTCAGTTTTGTTGAACAGTCGAAGTTTGAGCGGGCCGGTGTGTTCCAGTACTCACACGAAGAAAACACGCACAGTCATTCTATGATTGATGATGTTCCGGACGAGGTTAAGCAGCAACGGGCAGATGAATTGATGGCTTTGCAGGAGGGTATCTCTCTCGCGATCAATCAAAAGAAGGTAGGGCAAACATTGAAAGTCCTGGTCGATAGAAAAGAGGATGGAAATTATATTGGCCGCACCGAACACGATTCGCCAGAGGTTGACAACGAGGTGATCATTCAAAGTCCACAGGCATACCTGCGCATTGGCGATTTTGTGGAAGTAAAAATAACCGAAGCCACCGAGTTCGACTTGCATGGTGTGCCGTTGGTATAAACTTCTGTATTCGTTGAACTTTCAGTCTCATTTGTCGTTATTTTCGGGTATGAAAACCTCACCCCCTACCCCTCTCCAAAAGGAGAGGGGGGACTGCGATTTGAAATTTTGCTGCCTTAATAATTGGGAATATATTTCTGTTGCTCACTTATGAAGCAATCCTGGATTTCTTTCGAGCAGTCGAATTCCTTCTCTTCAATCTTTCTTGATTACATCAATCAAAAGCCTTCGCTAAAACCTTTTTACCAGGCCTTTCCATTAATTGAAAATTTCAAGAAGCAACTGGAATTAAAGAGTCAATCTTTCCCAAAGGAAAACCGAAATCTGATTTCTGACCGGCTTACGGTTCAATATGATGGTTTTACTGTAATTGATTCCGTAAAAAATAATATAGCTGCCCTTCGTGACGCTAAAACATTTACGGTGGTCAC
>JAYUHI010000247.1:0-1871 GCA_043767095.1 Bacteroidota bacterium | reverse complement strand
TCCTGATTCTGTAATTTTTTCAGCACCTGCTGCGGGAAGATAGATGGCGGCTTGTGTATTCGGTGGAACAGTGACCGTGACTAATAATTTCGAAGGCTCATCCTTCCACGATGAAGCAACCTTTCCGTAATTGGTTTCCAATTCAGCCGAGGCGTTTGTCAAACCTCCACCAATGGTTGGCTTGATAACAATATTTTTATAGCCAGGATTGGATTCTTCCGTATCAATTCCAGCCACCGAGCGGTACATCCAATCGCCTATTGCGCCATAGGCATAATGATTGAAGGAGTTCATTCTTGGGGTTTGAAATGTGCTGTCGGGTTTGATGCCGTCCCACCGTTCCCAGATAGTTGTGGCTCCCATCTTCACCGGGTAAAGCCAGCTCGGATAAGTTTCTTGCATCAGCAACGTGTAGGCCACATCAGGATAACCAAACCGGCTCAGCACATGGCACAAGTAGGGAGTGCCTAAGAAACCAGTGGTGAGGTGATTGCCGTAACTTTTAATATTGTCGGCCAGCTTTTGGGCCACACCGGCACGCATGGATTCCGGCAGCATGTCAAAATTGAGTGCGAGCACATAAGCCGTTTGCGTTCCTGACACCAGGCGACCATTGGCTGTTACGTATTCTTTCATGAATGCCTCTTTAACCCGTCTCAATAAATCAGTGTATTTCTTAACGTCATCTTCTTCACCTAACACGTTGGCAGTCTTAACCACCAGTTCAGTGGAGTGGGCAAAGAAGCATTGTGCAATCAAATATTTATCGGTCACTGCCGAGCGGCCGTCATTATCATCGAACGGTCTGTAGAAAAGCCAATCGCCAAAATGAAAACCTTTATTCCATAAATCGTTGGTGCTGTTCTGCTCCATAAATCCTACCCATGCTTTCATGCTGGCATATTGATCTTGCAGGATTTTTTTATCCCCATACGCCAGGTACGTATTCCAGGGAATGATTGTAGCCGCATCGGCCCAGCCGGCAGAGCCGCCCGACTCTGGCCTCAGAACATTTGGTACCACAAAAGGAACCCGGCCATCCACCTGGTCAATGGCAACATCTTTCATCCATTTCGAAAAGAAATTGTTCACACCAAAGTTGAAAGCAGCCGTGCGCGAGAAGGCCTGCGCGTCACCTGTCCAGCCGAGGCGCTCATCGCGCTGGGGGCAATCGGTTGGGACATCCAGAAAATTTCCGCGCTGACCCCATTGAATATTGCGCTGCAACTGATTGATGAGTGGATGTGAACTCGTGAACTGCCCGGTAGGTTTCATATCCGAATACAAAGCAACAGCGGTAAAATTCTCAGGCTTTAATTCACCCGGATAGCCTTCCACTTTCACAAAGCGAAATCCCTGAAAAGTAAAATGCGGCTCGAAGGTTTCGGTTTGCCCGCCTTTCAAGATGTAAACATTTTGCTGCTTGGCAGGCCGGAGATTTTCAGTATAAAAATTTCCTTTCTTGTCCAGTACTTCAGCATGATAGAGCGTGATTTTATCCCCGGCTTTTCCATTTACTTTCATCACCACCCAGCCCACTAAGTTTTGGCCAAAGTCAATCACCTGTTCGCCTTTGGGTGTAGTGAGTATTTTGACGGGTGTAAATTTCTCATGCTTTTTAATCGGCTCGTTGTATGTGGCAATGAGGTTTACTTTGTTTTCGGTTTTGACTTTTACAGATGTCCAATCACTATCGTTAAAAGTAGCTAAGTTCCATCCGCTTTTTTCTACCTGCGCATCGATGGTTTCACCGTTATAAATTTCAGAGGTGAGGATACTTCCTGTTGATGATTTCCACGATCCATCTGAAAGTATTAGCTCTTTCGTTCCATCAGCGTACGTGATTTCAAGTTGAAAGAGCATGGCGAGTT
>JAYUHI010000246.1:0-4516 GCA_043767095.1 Bacteroidota bacterium | reverse complement strand
CAAAAACCGTATTAAAAATTCCAGAACCTTCCGTAGAAAAATAAACACCCGCTTGATGGGTTGAAGTAACGACCCAGTCCGTTTCACGTTTCCAGGCTTGGATGGTGGCGAGGGGACCGGGAGCACCATCAATATTTATACTGATATCCGGTTGGCGCGAGGGGGAAAAATCATCGGCAAATGAAGATGCATTTTTATATTCCAACTGGCTGAGGTATGAGTTAAACTTGGTGGAGTCGGCAAGTTGATCGCCAATCCACCACTTCTTCTCTCTTTTATCAGCTACAAAACCAGAGTCTGGATAGTTGAATGAAACTTTTGTCACCTGATCTTTCTTTATACGCAACAACGATTTATCCCTCCAATCATTCAATCCTCTATTAAAAGTTGACTCTAAAAATCCATCCACCGTATAAACTTCATCCTCATCCTCCAGCCGCACGTACGTAAAGGCCCCGCCAAAACCTCCTCCTCCACCATACTGCTGCTGTTGCATCTGCATTTGGTTTTGGTTAAAGCCAACCCGGCCAAAGCGCACATCGGCCAGCACATCACCGTCAGCGAGCACCTGAACTCTTGTGCTTGAATCACCCACCTGGAATTCGCCCCACTTCTCTTTTTTCCGCGTAGCCATTTTTTGCGGAACCAGTTTTACCAAATAACCCAGCAAACTATTGGCAGCGCCCTGTTCGAGGTTGTATTGCTTGTCGCCTTTATTAATTGTCCATCTCATACTTCCCTTCACCAATTGGATTTCATCCCCATTCTCTGATTTGGGCCACAATTTTATAAGCGTGACTTTCGAAGTATCTACTGATACCAGTTCTTTTTTCAGGTTACTTTCCAGCGCGGGTGTGCGGAACAACCGGACTAAAACAAAAATGCCAACAAGGGCTATCAAAATTAAAATGAGAGTTTTGTTATTTAGGGTTTTCATATGGGTTATATGATTTTCAATTTATTATTAAGCTACTCCCGACATGAACTGAGTAAGTTTTGGTAATTTTTTTTGCAAGACTTGGGGCAAGGTTTGAAACTCGACAATTCTTTTTGCTGATGGTTCAATATTACACACTGCCTCAATTATTTTTTCTTTGCTTAAATACAAAGAAACAAAATCATACTGGTGGAATGTATCATCCAATAAGGCAATCCCTTTTTCAAATCGCTCCTCTATGGTTTCTTCCTCAACACTATGCCCCCCACAAGCAACCCTATCCTTAACCCGTTGTTTTGCGAGATCGGTGTTTTCGAGAAAAATGAAAATTAACTCTGTAAAAAAACCTTCAGCTTTGAAATTACGAACCGTATCAAGAACTTTGTTTGTATGATAGTTCGTTTCAAACGCAAAATTATTCTTCTTGCTAATTGCCTCCTGCTTCAGCTTTAGGTATAGATCTGCAACGTATTCCCGAACACCTCTTTCGACTAATGGATCGTATGAATATGTTTTCCATCGTGCGTTAAACTCGAAATCATAATCAAATGATTGAACCGCTTTGGTGGATAGTAAATCCGCGCTACAGATTGATTTTCCCGCCCCATTTGGCCCGGCAATGACTGTTAGATTGGGCAAGGCAACAAATTATTTACTTCCAATAAGAGGCTTCGCAACTATTTTCTTTCGTGGAAGCACAACTTTGCTGCTATCCACCGGTTTAATTTTCTTAACGGTCTCTTGCATTTTTTTTAACCGATCGATGTATAATTCTTGATTTGTCATATCGTTGCAAAGGTAATTATAATTGTCATGTCAAAAGTAGAGACGGACAATTGTCCGTCTCTACGCATCATAATTCTCACTCATCCTCTTCCATTGCTTGATTTTATTCCGCTGCATGCGGAACAACCCATAGCCAATGGCCAGGAGAATCGGCACCAAGAAATTGCCATACTTAATTAACGTCTTAGTAGAATCTTCTAACTGACGGATAGGTCTTGAACTCGAACCCTTGGTGCGCAAGTCAATCAAACCCGTGTCATCCGAAAGCCAATCAATGGAGTTAACCAGCAGGTGAATGTTGTCGGGCTGTTGCCTGCGGGCCTGCTGAGGGGGGCCATTGACCGGGAAGTCGCCATCGGCAATCACCACCATTTTAGTTTGAGCAATGCCCGATAAGCGGCCCTCAATCACTGCCGCTAACACGAGCGACTGGGCTGGAAAATCTGTTTCCGTCCAATTTTTCTGAACATCAAAATAAGTTGGGGTGGTTTGTATTCCAGACTTTTCTGACGAAAAGACAATGGGTGTAAATCTTTTTGACGTATCACCAACAAATTTCATACTGCTGGCAAACTGGAACATTACACTCTCCAGTCCTTTGGTAATCGGGTGATCAGAAAATTTTGAAATGATGGGAATGTATGGAAACGAAATCTGCTGCGACATCATGCCGAAGCTGGTTTGCTGCTGCATGGTTACGGCTGCGCACTGGGCATCAATCACAAAATTATCTTCCACCTCAAGTCCTTTCAGCCTTAACCATGATTCCAGGCCAGTGTTTAACGAACTGCCACTGGCGTTCTGCAGATCACCATCTACGCGGTTCATGGCTATGAACAACCGGCCACCTTTCGCCAGGAATGCATCTAACCGCTGTAAGTGATTATATGAAACGGAATCTTTTGGCCGCACGATGGCGAGAGTTTTAACGGTTGCCGGAATGTCGGTTGAATCGGAGAGTGTTACCTCTTGCAAGGTGTAAAGGATGTTCAGGCTTTGCTGAGCTTCCATCATTTCACTGAGGGGTGCTTCGCCATGCCCTTGCAGAAATCCGATTACGGGCTTATCGGTAACAGAAAGTTTTTTGATGGCTGTACTCAAGGCATATTCCATAGCAGCGCCCGGCTGAACGAATGGAATAATTTCTGTTTTATCGCCCAGCGAAATAGTGGCGCCCATGAACGCTTTCTGCTGCTTCACCTGGTCTTTCTCTCGCACATTAATCAGCAACGGTTGAATTCCATTCTTCACGGCCTCCTGTTCAATATCTTCTTTCTCGTTGGGGTTCACGAATTCATACACCACTTTACCATCGGCCCGGTTGGCATATTCAACAAGCGCTTCCTGGAACGCCTGACGAATAACGGAATACTGTGGCGGAAGATTTTGCGAGAAGTATGCTTTAACCGTTACGGGGTCTTCCAGGTCATCTAAAATATTCTGCGTGGCTTTGCTCAAGGTGTATTCGCCATCCTCAGTTAAATCTAAACGAAGGTGAAATTCTGTGCTCAGAAAATTGATCACCAATATTATGCCGATGATCAAGGCTGCGCTGATGGAAACATTTTTTAACATATATATAATTGTTGGTTGTTGGTTGTCAAGTTGAGCTTGTCGAAACCTGTGTTGGACACAGCCTTCGACAAGCTCAGGCTGACATCTACATATTGCGTTTGGTCAATGAAAGTTCAGAAAGTATTAATCCGATGATGATGATGGAGACAAAATAAATCAGGTCGCGGGTGTCCATCACTCCTCTTGAAATACTGTCGTAGTGGGAAGATACACTCAGGTTGTTGAGGATGGTTCCAACAATCCCCGAAAAATTTCCAGCCAGTATGTCGAAGATCAAATGGAAAAACAATCCGATCAATAACGATAGGAGGAATGCTACAATCTGATTGTTGGTAATGCTGCTGGCAAACAACCCGATGGAAACGTAAGCGCCACTCATTAAAAGCAATGCGATGTAGCCGCAAATGATTTCACCATGATCAAGGTTTCCGATGTTGGCCAGGGTGATGACGTAAGGAAGGGTGAAGACGAGGGCAATAACTACTAATCCAAATGCCCCTAAAAATTTTCCAAGTACAACTTGCCTATCCGTTACGGCTTTGGTCAGCAGCAATTCAATGGTGCCGGATTTTTTCTCCTCGGCCAGCAACCGCATGGTTAAGGCCGGAATAAAAAAGAACAACGACCAAAATGCCACCTGGAAAAATCCCCGTAAAGTGGTTTGCCCGACCAGGAAAATATCGCCATTGCCGAACATCCAGGTAAAAAATCCGCTGAAGCCGAGAAACAGCACCAGCAAAATATAGGCGATCAACGAATCAAAAAAAGAATCCAGTTCTCTTTTGCCAATTATCCATACTGCTCTCATACTTTAATTCATGGTTAAGTTTCTGAAAATATCTTCAAGGCGGGTTTCGAGGGCGCTCATTTCGGTAAGCACCCAATTTTTCTCCACACATAATTTAAATATCTCGCGTTTGCTTGATTCACCCGGCTTGCTTTGAATCTCAAACCGGTTCATGGCCGGATCAGTCAGGTCAACTTGCTGAACTGTTTCCAACTTCTTCAAAGCAAAATGTATGTCGGCTGTCTTGCCATCTTCAATCCTCACTTTCACCAGTTCCGTGCCTGATGCCTGTTGCCTCAAGGTTTCAGAAGTGCCATCGGCCACAATCTTTCCTTTGTTAATGATCAGGATGCGATCGCATGTGGCTTCCACCTCGGGGAGAATGTGTGTGCAGAGGATCACCGTTTTTTCTTTGCCCAGTTCGCGGATCA
>JAYUHI010000245.1:0-1880 GCA_043767095.1 Bacteroidota bacterium | reverse complement strand
ATAAAAACGGGGCACATTTTCCTGACAAAGTAGTTTTAGTTGCCGATTCAACTAATCTTAAAAACTGCATGCTGCTTCTTACGCAGTTAATTGATCTTGGGTTGCCAACGGTGCTTGCACTTAACATGATAGACCTGGCTGCAAAATCAGGGCTGAGCATTGACATGAAAAAATTATCCACACTTCTGGATGTGCCGGTGGTGTTGATCAATGCCCGCACGGGTCAGGGCATTGAGGAATTAAAAAAGGTTTTACTTCAGCCATTAAAGCCATCGCGAAAGAAAATATTTCTGATCGGTGATGAGGTTAAACCTATTGCATCGCATGTACGTGAACATTTTAATTTGACTTCTGATTACGAAGCATTTCAATACCTGCAGCAGCCGGATAGTTTTGTTTTTCTGAGCAAGGTGGATAAAGAATTTGTTCAAAACCTTGCCGCCAAGAATCAACTCTTCCCGGCAAAATATCAGGGGGCGGAGACAATTCTCCGATATGAGTTTATTCAAACCGTACTTAACAAAGTTATTCTTAAGCCGGCCGATCAGGAGTGGAAAAAACTTTCTAAACAAATTGATCGTGTTCTCACTCATAAAATTTTTGGATACCTGATTTTTTTCGTTGTACTCTTTCTCATCTTTCAATCCATCTTCGCACTTGCGCAAATACCCATGGACGCCATTGACAATGGATTTGCCTCCTTTAGTCAATATCTCAATAGACTATTTCCATCGGGGCCGTTGTTCGAGTTAATCGCCCAGGGTATAGTTCCCGGTATTGGTGGCATCTTAATATTCATTCCTCAGATCGCCATTCTTTTTGCCTTTATATCGGTACTTGAAGAGACAGGTTATATGGCGCGGGTTGTTTTTTTAATGGACAAGATCATGCGCAAGTTTGGACTGAGCGGTAAAAGTGTTGTTCCCTTAATGTCGGGCTGGGCATGCGCCATACCGGCTATAATGGCCACGCGTACAATCGAAAACTGGAAGGATCGCCTGATCACCATTTTTGTAACACCGTTTATGAGTTGCTCTGCGCGGTTGCCTGTTTATACAATACTCGTTGCCTTAATTATCCCCGACACAAAACTTTTAGGCTTCTTTGGCTTTCAGGGTTTGGTTCTGATGGGTTTATACTTACTGGGTTTTCTTGCAGCAATTCTTTCGGCATGGGCAATGAAGTTAATTATAAAGGCAAAGGAACGTAGCTATCTGATTATGGAAATGCCTACCTACCGTATGCCCAAGTGGTCAAATGTTGGCTATAACATTGTTGAAAAAACAAAATCCTTTGTGTTTGAAGCGGGTAAAGTGATTTTGGCAGTGTCCATTATTTTGTGGGTGCTGGCAAGTTATGGCCCTGCCGATGAGATGAATAATGCGAGAGAAGTTGTGCAACAAGAATCTGCACTGCTAAGACTCACCGAAGAAGGGTTTGAAAATCGGGTAGCAGCTTACAAATTAGAACATTCTTATGCCGGAAAAATTGGAAAGGCAATAGAACCAGCCATAGCACCATTGGGGTATGATTGGAAAATTGGAATTGCGTTGCTTACCTCTTTTGCAGCTCGCGAAGTTTTTGTGGGGACCATCGCCACTATTTACAGTATTGGCAACACCGATGACCCTACTACTATAAAGAGTAAACTCAAATCTGAAATCAATCCTGAAACAGGCGGACCCCGTTTCACTGTTCCGGTTGGGCTGTCTCTTCTTGTGTTCTATACATTTGCTATGCAATGTATAAGCACGCTTGCTATCGTTAAGAGAGAAACGAAAAGCTGGAAATGGCCACTGATCCAGCTCGCCTATATGTCGGGGTTGGCCTATGTATCCGCCTTGATTACTTATCAAATCCTATCCTGAGTTACTTTTTCG
>JAYUHI010000244.1:0-4530 GCA_043767095.1 Bacteroidota bacterium | reverse complement strand
ACACGGAAATAGCTGACGCCCTTCACAAGGCATTGGTTAGCTCAAAGCCTCCTGTAATCATTGCGCATACTATTAAAGGTAAGGGCGTGGACTTTATGGAGAATGAATTGTTGTGGCACTACAAATCGCCTACAGCAGAGCAATTAGAAAAGGCCTTGAACCAAATTTGAACAGGTGAGAACGGCATTCATTCAGCAATTAGTAGAGGAGGCAAGAAACAACAAGCGGATATTCCTGCTCACCGGAGATTTAGGTTTCTCTGTACTGGAGCCCTTTGCCCAGGAGTTTCCCGAGCGCTTCATTAACGTTGGCGTTGCGGAGCAAAACATGACAGGAATTGCCGCAGGCTTAGCCATGGATGGCTGGATAGTTTTTACTTACTCCATTGCTAACTTCCCTACCCTTCGGTGTGCCGAGCAAATCCGCTACGATGTTTGTTACCACAATCTGAATGTTAAGGTTGTTTCTGTAGGTGCAGGCTATGCCTATGCCTCGCTCGGTGCTTCTCATCATGCCACCGAAGATATTGGTATGATGCGAGCCATTCCGAATTTGGTTGTTGCTTCTCCAGGTGATCCTCTTGAAGCCAGACGAATTACATCAGCCTTCATTGGCTACGATGGCCCCTGTTACTTACGACTGGGCAAAGCCGGTGAACCGGCAGTGCACACAGCACTAAATGAATTTCCAATTGGAGCAGGTATTGAGGTAAAAGCCGGAACCAACACCGCTGTACTTACCACAGGCGCTATGTTGAAATACGCGACAGACTATTTAAAAAATAACAACTCAGAATTTGGCCTCTTCAGTTTTCCATTCATTAAGCCCATTGATAAAGGACTCCTCAAGAAAATTGCATCTACCTATCAGCATATCATTACCCTTGAAGAACATCAGCTCAGTACCGGGTTTGGATCAGCGGTGTTAGAGGCACTGAATGATTTAGTCCAGGATGGACAACTTAGTGCCATGCCTAAAATCAAAAGGATTGGTATTAAAGACAGGTTCATCCATGTAGCGGGCAGCCAGGAACATTTAAGAAAGCTGGCTGATCTGGACTTAGGAAAAATTTAGCGATCAATAAGAAGAGCATGATCAATCTTACCGTCTGCATCCCCACGTTCAATCGAAAATTTTATTTAGAGAAAGCGCTGCAGTCGGTGGTGGGACAGCTTAAGCCGGGTGACGAAGTAGTGGTTTCTGATAATGGCTCTACGGATGGCACTTCGGAGTACATTAATGGGTTATTTGGAAATCATCCGGGTATCGTTTACAAATGGAACGAGCAGAACATAGGGCCCGTAATGAACTTCGGAAAGGTAATTGAAGCTGCCTCTAATCATTACATTTTCTTTTTAACGGATGATGACTTTCTCTTACCAGGAGCGCTTAACTCAGCCAGAAAGTTTTTTGAAGAACACAATGTGACCGCGTTCAAAACCGGGTTCTACACTTATTTTGAAAAAGGTAAATCGGGCGATCTTAAAATTCTTACCAAAAACCACGTCACCCCTAAAAATATTTCTCTGAAAATGGCTGGCAAAATTCTCCATGCCTCGCATGTGCTCACCGGTTTTTGTTTCAAGAAAGAATTGTTTTCCTGGGAAGACTTACTGGCGTTTGAAAACAACTGGTACCCCAGTATGTTATTTATGGGCAAGGCCGGGCTTTCTATAGGCTACTTATCTGAGCCAACCAATGTACACACCTGGGAAAATGAAACTTTCTGGGGCATCTCTCCGGACAAGCGGGATGAACTCAATCAGGGCCAGGTAAAAACCCTTCGATATTTGCTTTTGAAAAAATATATCACATACGATCACTATTTCGAACTGGTATATAAGCATTACCGCTCCTGGCCTTACGAAAAAAATAAACTGCTGTTTGAACAGCTCACCGCTCGTGATAAGATGAAGGTCACCTTCCTAAAAGGAATTAGGATGGTCGTTAAACTAAACCATTATCTGAAGAGAGTATTTAGGCAGAAGCCCCAGTAAGTACGAAGTTCTATTTTAATCCCTTCCGCAAAAGCCAAAGTTTTATGTAGCGTGTCATCACCGCGTAGGATTGCGTGTATGCATATGCGAAGCCGGCAAAGCCATCTAAAAATCCCAGCCTGAAAACGTAATGTTTGCAAAAACGGAAGAACGGTTTGAAGATCACATGAACAATCGTAATCTTTCCAACTTTCTTTTCATAATCCCTCGCCTGCCACCAGGCGTATCGGTTTAGTTTTGAAATGAACGTATCAAAGTCGCGATACGTGTGGTGATTAAACTTATTCTTCATAATCCCCACAGGGCCATCGGCTATAATATCGGCATGCACATGCTTTTCTTCATACCGGCACTTGTCGCGCTTGAATAAGCGAATAGCGTTGTTGCCTTGCAGGCTACTGTAATACATGCGCTGGCCCATGAAATGCTCATTCAGGAAAATGGTGTACGCAACAAAAGGCTCCTCCTCTTGTGAAAGAATTTGCTGAACCTCCGCTTTTAATTCCGGGGTAACACCCTCATCGGCATCAACCAATAAAATCCATTCATGCGAGGCCTGTGGTATGGCCCAATTCTTTTGAGATGCTGAGTTATTATACTCCCGCTGAATTACCCGATGGGCCAGCTTGTTCGCAATCTCCACGGTGTGATCCTTACTAAAAGAATCAACCACCAGAATTTCATCGGCAAAGCTTACGCTCTTAATTACCTCTTCAATATTGTGCTCTTCGTTGCCCGTGGGAATTATGGCCGTTAATTTCTTCATGACATCTCTTAAAGTGGCCAAAGATACGGGGAGCCGGGATAAGCCCAAATGGCAAGACATTTTAAGGCTAAACTTTACACCTCTACCGTTTTCCCTCTACACTAAAAACTGTACTTTCGTGACTCAACCAAGCCTATAACTTTGAAACTCAAGCATTATTTCAAGAAGCTTTTCAGTGGTATTTTTCTTACCATTCAATCGGGCCCGCTTAAAGGAAAGAAGTGGATTGCCACATCAGGTAAAAAATTCATCACCGGCAAATTTGAGCCCTATAAATCCGAGGCTTTTTTAAAGGAGTTCATCCCCGGCAGTATTTTCTATGACATCGGTGCTCACATAGGGTATTTCTCTGCCATTGCGTGTTCTCTTAATGCAGGCAAAGGTCATGTCTATGCTTTTGAACCGCGGCCAGATAACTCTAATTTTTTCCGCAGGCACATGAAGGCCAATAAGTTTGAGGGCTTTACGCTAACGCAGGCTGCCGTTAGTGCCAAGGAAGGAGAAGTACGCTTCAATGCCAACACCGGAACAGCCACCGGCCATATCTCACCCATGGGAAATCTTACCGTGAAAGTAATCTCAATCGATCGTCAGTTCGAAGCGGGTGTCATACCCGCCCCAGACTTTATCAAAATAGATGTGGAAGGCGGTGAGATTGAAGTACTGAAAGGATGTGAAAAGGTTATATCAACGTGCAAACCAAAAATACTGGTGGCCACACATGGACCTCAGACCCACGAATTTGTAATAAACTTCCTCAACACCCACGGCTATCAATATGAGGTTCTTAATCAGGATGGAATAAAGGGCGACACCGAGATTATTGCACTGCCCATTGGCGCTAAATGAAAAAGCCCGATCAAATTTGAACGGGCCTGATAAATTCAAATGAGGGCGTGTCAATTCCCTGGTTTATCCTTATTGGCATCCTCTTTGGGCTTCAGCCTGATCTTATCACCATCCTTCAGCCTTTTAGATACGGCCAGGAATGGCCCAACAACTACCTCCGAACTATCCTTCAACCCGGTTACAATTTCAATATTGTCGTAGTCGCTGATGCCGGTTTTCACTTCCACCATTTTGGCTGTTCCATTTTCATTTATGAACACAACGATCTTGTCCTCCTTTTTCTTGTTCTGATCTTTCTTGTCATCCACTGCTCGGTTGGAGTTGCTGTTCTGATCATCCTTGTTCTGCTCCTCCGATTCTTTCTTTAAATCATTGGGATTGCGTGTGGTTACTGCAGCAAGCGGCACTGACATCACGTTGTCTTTTTTGTTAGTCCGGATTTCAACACTCGCAGTCATTCCCGGCCTGAACGGATACTTGTTTCCTTTCTTCGCCAGGTCATCATACGAGGAACTTAAGATCAAAATCCGAACTTCAAATTCAGTAATGGCATCAGAAGAGAGCTTATCTTTAGCTGTATTGGCGATGTTGGTCACCAATCCTTTAAAGCGGATATTTTGATTGGCATAGGCATCCACATCAATATTCACCGAATCACCGTAGTGAACCCGCACAATGTCATTCTCATTTACATTCACCCGCACTTCCATTTTCCGGAGGTCGGCAATGCGCAGCATTTCTGTCCCCTGCATTTGAATGGTTCCTAAAACCCGCTCACCTTTCTTCACATTCAACTTTGAAACAATTCCTTTCATCGGAGCAACGACCAAAGTCTTCCTCACATTTTCTCTCGCCTCTTTAACGCCCGCCTCTGTGCTCTTTACAATATACTTGGCTGCTTCAAGGGTTTGCTGCGCG
>JAYUHI010000243.1:0-10803 GCA_043767095.1 Bacteroidota bacterium | reverse complement strand
TTGAAAATTATATTCGGATTGCTTGGAGTCATAGAAAGAAATATTTCCAATTGCATCGTTCATGCCGTAAATGGTAACAATACTGTAAGCCATTTTGGTAATGCGTTCCAGGTCACTTAGCGCTCCGGTAGAAATTTTACTAAAGACAATGTCCTCTGCCACCCGGCCACCGAAAGCCATACACATTTCATCCATCAACTGATCGGTTTGATACAGGAATTGTTCCTTGGGCAGGTATTGTGCGTAACCCAATGCCGCCACACCCCGCGGCACAATACTCACTTTCACCAATGGATCGGCATGTTCCAGGAACCAGCCTGCCACAGCATGGCCGGCTTCGTGGTAAGCCACAATTTTTTTCTCTTCCGGTGAAATGATTTTATTTTTCTTTTCAAGGCCACCGATAACCCGGTCTATCGCATCCTGAAAATCAATTAACTCAACTTCGTTCTTGTCTTTTCGCGCTGCAATCAAGGCAGCTTCGTTGCACACGTTGGCAATCTCGGCCCCGGCAAACCCAGGAGTTTGAGCGGCTAATTTTTTAATTTCAAGTTCCTTAGAAATTTTTATAGGCTTCAAATGGACTTTGAAAATGTGTTCCCTTCCGTTGATGTCTGGTTTATCAATACTGATTTGTCTGTCGAAACGGCCGGGGCGGAGCAACGCTGAGTCCAGCACATCGGGCCGGTTGGTAGCAGCAAGGATAATGACACCGCTATCGGTGGCGAAGCCGTCCATTTCAACCAGCAACGAGTTAAGTGTATTTTCCCTTTCGTCATTCGCCCCTGGCATTTGTCCTCTTCCGCGTGAACGGCCAATCGCATCAATCTCATCTATGAAAACTATACATGGCGCTTTCTCTTTTGCCTGTTTGAACAAATCGCGAACACGGGCTGCGCCAACACCCACAAACATTTCTACAAAATCAGAACCCGACAATGAAAAGAATGGAACGGCTGCTTCGCCAGCCACAGCCTTTGCGAGCAAAGTTTTGCCGGTTCCCGGAGGGCCGACCAGCAATGCGCCTTTGGGAATTTTTCCACCCAGTCTGGTGAACTTGGCTGGAGTCTTCAGAAAGTCAACGATCTCTTTTACTTCTTCTTTGGCTTCGTCCAGGCCGGCCACGTCTTCAAAAGTAATTTTCACTTTGTTCTCAGCATCGAACAGGGCGGCTTTCGATTTGCCGATATTAAAAATCTGACCGCCTGGGCCGCCACCACCGGTCATCCTGCGCATCAACATCCAAAAACCAAACACCAACAGAAAGAGCAATCCGAAGTTGAATAGTATGCCGGGCAGATCACTCGGATCTTCATAATTAACTTCAATTCGATCGCTCTTAGGTATTTTTTGTATGGTCTCACGGTAATTATTATCAAATGTTGTAGCTGGTATCTTAATGCTATAATGCGGCCCATCCTGCTTTAACCCCAATTGATTCTTTTTTTCCAACTCGCTGCTGTACTTGCTGTTTTTTAAAGCATCATCTGTAAGGGTGATGTTAACCACTTCTTCTTTTGAGATAACAACTATTTTTTTGATATCTCTACTTTGGATCATCCCTTCAAACCTTCCATAGCTGATTGGAATTGGGTCTCCGGTGCGGTTGAATAATGTAACAGCCATAATCACCGCCACTAAACCCAGTATGATCCACATTTGGAAGTTTGTCTTGGGCACCTTGGGCAACATTTTATTATCTCTCTTTTCGTCAGCCATTTTGTTTTAGTCTACTTACTTCTTACTGCTTACCACTTAACGATTACCTGCTTTTGAACTAGCTTTTAACCACTCTCACCTCAGCATCGCCCCATAATTTCTCCAGGGCATAAAAATCACGTTTATCTTTTTTAAAAATGTGAGCCACAACAGTAATGTAGTCGAGCAGCATCCATTCTTTATTGTGTCTCCCTTCAGTATGCCAGGGATTTTCTTTCAATGTTTTATAAACCGTTTCGTCCACAGCATCGGCAATAGCGGCCAGTTGCTTATCGGATGTGCCAGAACAAATAACGAAAAAATCGGCTACAGCGTTCTTAACCTCCCGTAGATCCATCACCACAATGTCCAGCGCTTTTTTTTCCTGCATCCCCTTCACCATCACCTCGCTTAGCTTTTTAGAGACTTGCGCCTGCTTCTTTTTTGCCATTAAAATGAAATCCGTGGTTAGTTTTGATCTTTTCGGGCTGCAAGGTAACAAATAACGATGCATAAAATTCCGGATAAAACGGTTTTCCTGGGCAAAAAGATTATTTCGCTGCCAGCCTGTGAAAGCACCAATAGCCTTATGATTTCAATGGCGCAGGCCAATTGGATGGATGAAGGCACTATAATCATCAGCGAAAACCAAACGGAAGGCAAGGGCCAGGCAGGAAACAAGTGGGTTTCAGAACCTGGGGCTAACTTAACTTTTTCTATTTTACTGAAGCCAACCTTTCTGGGGCCTGCCCGTCAGTTTTACCTGAATATGGCCGTGAGTCTTGGCGTTGCCGATGCGGTATTCCAATTGACAGGTGTTGAAACAAAAATAAAGTGGCCTAACGATGTGTTGGCAGATGCCAAAAAAGTGTGTGGCATATTGATTGAGAACCAGGTTCAGGGGCAGCAGTTGTCACAGTCGGTGGTTGGCATTGGGTTGAATGTAAATCAAAAAGTTTTTGAATGGCCGAAGGCGTCTTCTTTAAGTCTTTGTGCCGGAATGGATTTCGATAAGTCCAGAGTTTTCGAGATGGTATTGGAAAAATTAGACGCCCGTTATGTTCAGTTGAAGGAAAATAATTTCCAAAAGTTGAAGAGCGACTATTACTCTTATTTGTACTGGAAGGATGAGGCGCATGAATTTTCTTCTGATAACAAAACATTTAATGGCACGATCAAGGGCATTGACGAAACAGGCCGGTTGTTGGTGCTGGTTGAAGGAGAAGAGTTGAGTTTTAATTTTAAGGAGATCAAATTTCTTAAATAACCCAATCC
This sequence comes from Bacteroidota bacterium, assembly GCA_043767095.1. Lineage (GTDB taxonomy): Bacteria > Bacteroidota > Bacteroidia > Cytophagales > Cyclobacteriaceae > ELB16-189. Next base: position 7,830 of record JAYUHI010000243.1, on the reverse strand, counting down.
ATGGAATTTCAAGCCCGCTCTAAAATTATCATCTCTTGCCTTAAGCGCCTGGCGCCTTATGTACAGCGAGAGGTTGAGGAACTTGGTTTTCCAATAAAAGAAACTTTCTCATCGGGGATAGAAACCGAAGGAAGTTTAAACGACTGCATAAAATTGAATGCGAATCTTCGTTGTGCCAGTCAGGTGCGATATTCTCTGAAATGGTTCGAGGCCAATCATCCCGATGATGTTTATAGAAATTTATTGCTGATCGATTGGGAAAATATTCTTGAGCCCGATGGTTATTTCAGTGTAACCAATTCGGTTGATCACCCAACCGTCACCAACACCATGTTCATCAACGTAAGGGTGAAAGATGCCATTGTTGATCGCATCCGCGAGAAAACAAATTCACGCCCTGACTCCGGCTCCGATTTAAATGGTGCAGTTGTTCACTTGCACTGGCGGGATGATGAAGCTGAAATTTTTATTGACACTTCTGGTGAAACATTAGCGAAGCATGGCTACAGAAAAATTCCAGGCATGGCACCCATGCTGGAGGCACTGGCCTCTGCCACGATACTGGCTTCAAAGTGGGACCGGCAATCTCCTTTTATTAATCCCATGTGTGGATCAGGAACACTCGCTATTGAGGCAGCATTAATCGCCACAGATCGCAGACCGGGTTTGCTTCGGGAGAATTATGCCTTCATGCATGTGAAAGGGTATGATGAAAACGTTTACAAGGACGAGTTGAAAACCATTAGAGCTAAGGTGAAAAAAATTCCTGAATTGAAAATCATTATGTCAGACAACCGCCAGGATGCCATTGATATTTCTAAAGTGAATGCGGAGTTGGCGGGAGTGGATAACCTGATTGAATTTATTTTGTGCGACTTTTCGGAAACACCCATTCCCGCAACCCCCGGAGTACTTTTCATCAACCCGGAATATGGTGAGCGCATGGGGGAACTGACGGAGTTGGAAGTAACCTATGCGGCCATTGGCGATTTCATGAAAAAGAAATGCCAGGGATACTTGGGCTATATTTTCACTGGTAACTTAGACCTCGCCAAGAAAATTGGTTTGAAGGCCAATAGAAGAATTGAATTTTATTCCGCCCAGCTTGATTGCCGGTTGTTGGAGTATGAGTTGTATGGGGGGAGCAGGCGGACATTAAGAATTTAAATCTTTAACCTTTTCGGATTCTGCCAGGTATTCCAAAAAATAAGCAGATCAACGGTTGTGTTATCAACGATTTTGTAATACAAAACTATTCTTGGATGGATTACACATTTATGGATTTTATCCGTGGGACGATGGAGCGGGTACAAATACGGATTGGTTTTTACTCATTCTAAAATTTCTTCAACGCGGTCAAGAAACTCATTAGCAACAATGGTTGACCAGTCTTGGTGAAGATAATCAAGATTTTGATTGAACGAACTTATAGCGTCATTCAGTGAATGGAGAAACTCATTCCATGAATCGCTTCCTGATTTCAGCCATTACCTCTTTGTGAGGTTTAACTTGCCAATCATTCGATTGTGATATTGCGTGGTCAAGGGCGGATTCGAATGCTTCGTTAGGTTCGGTTGGTTTGAAATCAAGCAAGTCTTTGATAGCTTGAATCAGTGAAGCATCGTTGACTTGCTCGAACCGCTTGATGATTTCGATTTTTTCCGCACTAATGTCCATCTCTTTTGGTGTTGCTCAACAAAGGTAGTGGTTTTTAGAAATTTGCCTTTTACTAAATTACTTCCTGGAGTTTCTGCTTTTCCTATTTCCCAATCCCCAAAATCATCTTACTTTTGAGTTTACAACCGCTCCCATGATTGTTTTCTTCCGGGCTTCGGCCCCAGTGGTTTATGCCGTTGGCACCCACAAACCGCTTGATAATCAAACTATCAGTAAACTCACGTGGCTCTTCGCAGGAGCATTGCCCCAACCGAAGCAGAATATAACCGGGTACTTTGTTGGGCCGAGGAAAGAGATGGTCACACCCTGGAGCACCAATGCAGTAGAGATCACACAAAACATGGGCATTGCTGGTATTCAAAGGATTGAAGAATTTTTTGAGGTGCCTTCGATGCAAAGTCCTCACGATAAAATGCTCCGGCATGTGTATGAAGGATTAACCCAGGATTTATTTACGATTCAACACGCCCCCGAACCCGTGCAGGAAATTTCAGATATAAAATCGTATAGCGAAAATGAAGGGCTTGCTTTAAGCGGGGAAGAAATAGATTATCTGAACAATGTAAGCAAGGAGTTAAATCGGCCTTTGACCGATAGCGAAGTGTTTGGATTTAGCCAGGTGAATTCAGAGCATTGTCGTCATAAAATTTTCAACGGCACATTTATAATTGATGGCGAGGAAAAAGAACTCACTCTTTTTCAGCTCATCAAAAAAACATCGAAAGAAAATCCCAACCTGATTGTCTCGGCCTACAAAGACAACGTGGCTTTTATTAAAGGGCCTAGAGTAGAGCAGTTCGCTCCCAAACGCCAGGATGTTGCCGACTATTTTGAGGTAAAAGATTTTGATTCGGTGATCTCGCTAAAAGCGGAGACTCATAATTTTCCTACTACTGTTGAACCCTTCAATGGAGCAGCAACTGGATCAGGTGGAGAGATTCGTGACCGGTTGGCCGGAGGCAAAGGCTCGTTGCCATTAGCTGGCACTGCTGTTTACATGACTTCGTATCCTAGAAGCCCCCTAACCCCCGAAGGGGGAACAGGCTCCATTCCCCCATCGGGCGTTATAGGGCCTGTCCCCCCTTCGGGGGTTAGGGGGCCTCGTCCATGGCTCTACCAAACGCCTGCAGAAATTTTAATCAAAGCATCAGATGGGGCAAGCGATTTCGGGAATAAGTTTGGGCAGCCACTGATCTGCGGAAGCGTGTTAACATTCGAACACGTTGAGCAGGGAAAGAATTTTGGGTTCGATAAAGTAATCATGCTCGCAGGCGGCATTGGTTTCGGAAAAGAGAAAGACAGCAAGAAAGAATCCTTAAAGCCAGGCGATAAAATTGTACTGATGGGTGGCGACAATTACCGCATCGGTATGGGCGGGGGAGCTGTGTCATCGGTGGCCACAGGAGAATATACGAACGCCATCGAACTCAGCGCCATTCAGCGTTCCAATCCCGAAATGCAAAAGCGGGTGATGAATGCTATTCGGGCGATGGTGGAGTTGGATGAGAATCCTATTGTTTCCATTCATGATCACGGTGCCGGTGGACATTTAAATTGCTTCTCTGAATTGTTAGAGGAGACTGGCGGCCAAATCGAAATCAATAAACTGCCCATTGGCGACCCAACTTTATCGGCCAAAGAAATCATCAGCAACGAATCGCAGGAGCGGATGGGCCTGGCCATTCATGAGAAAGATTTGGATGTATTAAAAAAAGTTGCCGACCGCGAACGTGCCCCGCTGTATGCTGTGGGAACTGCTACTGGTGACAAAAGACTTTCTTTTGTTACTGGCAATCAATCTGCTCCCTTGTCGGGCCTGCCAAGCGTCTCGCATGGGGCCGGGGGGCCTCCTCCCCCTTCGGGGGCCGGGGGGCTTATTCCCCCTTTGGGGGTTAGGGGGCCTGTCGATCTCAAAGTAGCACATCTGTTTGGCTCGTCTCCTAAAACTATTTTGCGCGACACCAGCCGTCCTTCAGGATTTGCACCACTTTCTTATGATTCAAAAAAGATACTCGAATACCTGGAGTCGGTATTGCAGTTGGAGTCGGTGGCCTGTAAAGACTGGTTGACCAATAAAGTTGACCGCTCCGTTACGGGGAAAGTAGCCACGCAACAAACCTGCGGAGAAATTCAGTTACCACTAAATAATGTGAGCGTAATGGCTCTCGATTTCGTCAGTAACAAAGGTGTAGCCACATCTATTGGGCATGCACCAGGTGCGGCATTAGTCAACGCTGCTGCGGGAAGCAGATTAGCGATTGCCGAAGCTTTGACCAACTTGGTTTGGGCTCCGCTCACGCATGGATTGCGCGGTGTTTCACTTAGCGCGAATTGGATGTGGCCAACCAAAACGGAAGGCGAGAATGCAAGATTATATCAGGCGGTGGAAGCGGTGAGTGATTTTGCATGCGCGCTGGGAATTAATATCCCAACCGGAAAAGATTCGCTCTCGATGACTCAAAAATATCCTGATGGACAAAAAGTTGATTCACCAGGAACGGTTATCATTTCGGCTGTGGCCGAGGTCGAGGACATTCGGAAAACAATTTCGCCTGCGTTGATCAATCAGCCAGGTTCAGGAATTATTTACATACCGTTTACGAAAGAAGAATTCAATCTGGGCGGAAGCAGTTTTGCCCAATCGTTGAGTGCACTTGGCGTATCTGCGCCCGATGTTACCGATCCATTCTATTTTGCTGGTTGTTTCAACGCTATCCAGGAATTAATCAAAAAGGGATTAGTGCTGGCAGGCCATGATGTTTCGGCTGGTGGGATAGTGACCACACTTCTGGAGATGTGCTTCCCAACTCCAGGAGTTGGCATGAAGATCGATCTTTCATCGTTCCATCAGGATATTGTTCTGGTCCTTTTGTCCGAGAACCCGGGAGTGATTTTACAGGTTGCCGATGAAGAAGGAGTCTCCTCAATCCTCCACCAACAAGAAATTCAATTTGTAAAATTAGGTGAGACTACTAGTCAACGAACCATCCAGCTAAAACATCAAAAAGAAATCACCCTCGATGTTGATATACTTCGTGAAACCTGGTTCAAAACATCTTACTTGTTAGATAAAATCCAAAGGCCAAATGGCCATGCCGAAATCCGTAAAAAAAATATATTCAACCAACCGTTGTCGTTTCAATTCCAACCGCGCTTCGATGGACAGTTCATCACTTATGGCATTGATCCAAAACGCAGAACACCATCCGGAATAAAAGCTGCGATCATTCGCGAGAAGGGTGTGAATGGCGATCGCGAGATGGCTTACTCACTTTACTTAGCGGGCTTCGATGTGAAAGATATTCACATGACCGATTTAGTTTCGGGTCGTGAAGATTTGAGTGATGTATCAATGATTGTATTTGTTGGAGGCTTCAGCAATTCCGATGTGCTGGGTTCGGCCAAAGGTTGGGCGGGCGCGTTCCTCTACAATCCAAAAGCAAAAGCAGCCCTCGATAATTTTTATACCCGGAAGGATACGTTGAGCCTGGGTGTTTGCAATGGTTGCCAACTCATGATGGAGTTAGGTTTGGTTTATCGCGACATGAATGATCATCCTAAAATGCATCACAATGGCTCCGGGAAATTTGAAAGCATATTCGTCAACATTACGATTCCGGAAACCAACTCAATCATGTTCAAAACCTTCGAAGGTGCCAGGCTTGGGGCATGGGTCGCTCATGGGGAAGGGCGATTTGAATTGCCGGATGATAGACTTCAATACCAGACTGCGGCCACGTATTCTTTTTTGGAGTATCCGGGCAACCCCAACGATTCTGATTTTGGCGTTGCTGCGCTTTCTTCACCCGATGGTCGCCACCTGGCCATCATGCCGCACATTGAGCGGTCTCTCTTTCCGTGGAACTGGGCTTACTATCGTGGAAACGAAAAACAAAAACATCAGGTTGGGCCATGGATTGAGGCATTTACTAACGCCCGCGACTGGATAAAAAAAATTGATTGACTTTTCATTCCCTTTTATCTTAATTTTAAGTTTAAACACCAATTAAGATGAGGAGATTTTTACCCTTCCTTTCCTTTGCTATTCTCGCATCGTGCATGGCTTTCAAGGAACTGCCCGTTGAATATGATTACAGTTACCGCGGCAACTTCAAAAAATACCGCACCTTCGAAATAATGAAGCCATTGCGGGCAGATTCATCCATGATTAATGAACAAATCGAAAGGTCTATTATCTCGCGGATGAAATTCCTTGGCTATAAACAAACTGCTACACGGCCTCATTTGATCATTGGTTTTAAAATGTTTTCCGATAGCCTGAAATTTAACGGCTACAACCAATTGGATATTGAAGAATGGATTAAGAACCAAAAGTCGGACCTCGATTATGATAAGCGAAAATATACGTTGAGCGAAGGCACTTTGCTCATTCAGTTTTTTGATCGCAGGCAAAACCGTTCCATCTGGCAGGGTTACGCCACCACCCTGTATGGTTCAATCGATTTCCAGAACAGTCGCCATTTAAGGAATGCCGTTGTTTCCATCCTCGACAAATACCGGTTCTGGGCCGATGGTTTTATGGAAGGACAGAATTCACAAACAGCCGATGACCCAAACTAAAAAAGGGGTTTTTCAAAATTTCTCATTTACAAAATTCTTTTACCTTTGCGCACCTTTTTAAGGGAATATTGTCCCATGGTGTAACTGGCAACACGTCTGATTTTGGTTCAGAAGAGTCTAGGTTCGAGCCCTAGTGGGACAACTGGGGGTTTTTATAGTTAATGGTTAATTGTTTCCCGATAAATCGGGAGGCTAAAAGTTAGCAGGCTCATTAACTACTCCCGAGGCATCGTCCCGAGACATCGGGATATTCCCTATTAACTATACAATGGCGGTCAAGATCATATCAGGCAGGGCAACAGTTTATTTAGCTGAGAAAGTAGCTCATGCGTATGGTGAGCGGCTAAGCCCGGTAAACTATAAGCAATTCAGCGATGGAGAACTTTCGCCCCACATTGGCGAATCCGTTCGCGGCCATGATGTTTTTATTATCCAATCTACTTTTCCCCCAGCCGATAATTTTTTTGAGCTTCTGTTGATGATTGATGCCGCCAAAAGAGCGAGTGCCGAAAATGTGAACGTTATCATTCCGTATTTTGGGTATGCCCGTCAGGACAGAAAGGATAAACCCCGTGTAGCTATTGCTGCTAAATTAATTGCCAATGTGTTGTCTGCGGCTGGTGCCGATCGGATTATGACTTGTGATTTGCATGCCGATCAGATTCAGGGCTTTTTTGATATTCCGCTCGATCACTTAGATGGTGAATATATTTTTGTTCCGTATTTGAAATCGCTGAACCTAACCAACATCATGTTTGCCAGTCCGGATGTGGGCGGGATTAAACGCGCCCGGAGCTTTGCGAAATTCTTTGATGCGGAGCTCGCTGTGTGCGATAAGTATCGCAAAGAATCGAACAAAATTGAATCGATGCGCTTGATTGGTGAAGTGGAAGGAAAAGATGTGGTGCTGGTAGATGATTTGGTGGACACGGGTGGCACGCTTTGTAAAGCAGCCGCTTTATTGAAAGAAAAAGGTGCCAAATCGGTGAGAGCTGTTTGTACGCATCCGGTGCTTTCCGGAAATGCGTATGAGAATATTCAGAATTCTGAATTGGAAGAGTTGGCCGTGACCGATACCATTCCGCTTAAGCAGCATGTGTCCAAAATAAAAGTCATCACCATGTCCGATCTTTTCGCGAAGGCTATCCGCAAAATCCACGATCACGAATCCATTAGTTCTTTATTTATTCAATTATAATTTTTTTAACCAAAACAATTTAAAAACTATCTATTATGAAAACTGTTGAGATTATAGGGTATCGAAGAGCAAATCTCGGCAAAACAGAAGCCCAAAGGTTACGCGAAGAAGGCCAGGTGCCGTGCGTGCTTTATGGTGGCGATGAACAAGTTCATTTCCATTCGCCCCTGATTTTGTTCCGTGAAATTGTGTACACCAACGAGGCGCACTTTGCGCACTTGAATATTGAAGGCGATGAGTGCCAGGCTATTTTAAAAGAAGTGCAGTTTCACCCGGTGAGTGAAATGATTATGCATGCCGATTTTCTGCGCATCACCGAAGACCGAAAAATAAAAATGGACATTCCCACCCGATTGGTTGGGCAGGCCCCCGGT
>JAYUHI010000242.1:0-4539 GCA_043767095.1 Bacteroidota bacterium | reverse complement strand
GGCCTGCTGGTGTGCGCGCGTTGGCTTTGGCAACGGCTGATAAAAATCCATTGGAACCCGCGCGCAATATTTCTGTCGGTTTATCCAGCCACCTAACAATTAGAGTGTTGGGCTCATGTTGCGCCCACTCCAGTCCTCCTTTCTCTCCATACACTCTTATCTTCAAAGCATTTTCTTCACCGGCAGCCACTTGCGATGCCGTCAATATTCCGGCTGAACCGTTATCAAATTTCAACAGCACATTACCATCGTCATCCAGTGCCCGGCCTTCAACCATAATATTTAAATCTGCACACACGTGAGTAATTTTTAGTCCGGTAATGTATTCTGCGAGATGAGCCGCATGTGTTCCGATGTCGCCCATTGCTCCGGCTTTGCCCGACCGTTTGGGATCTGTGCGCCAGGCGGCTTGTGCATTGCCTTCGCGCTCACTCAATTTGCTCAACCATCCCTGCGGATACTCCACCAGGACTTTCCTGATTTTACCCAGCGCACCTTCCTTCACCATAGCTTTTGCCTGCTTCACCATCGGGTAGCCCGCATAGGTGTGGGTGAGCAACAATATCAAACCTGTTTCCTCAACTTTTTTCTTCAGTTGTTTGGCTTCATCTAGGGTGAAGGTGATGGGCTTCTCAATCACCACGTGAAATCCTTTCTCCAACGCCATCATAGCCGGGGCAAAGTGGGCGAAGTTGGGAGTAACAATAGTAACGAAGTCAATACGCTGGCCGGCCGGAAGCTTGCTTTCCTTTTCCATCATTTCCTCGAAAGTCAGATACGTTCTGTCTTCAGGAAAGAACAACATCTTGCCACTTTCTTTTGCAATCTCAGGATTGATGCTGAGCGCACCACTGACCACCTCGATCAGTCCATCCATGTTGGCTGCCAGGCGGTGAACAGCGCCAATGAAGGCATCCTTGCCTCCACCTACCATGCCCATTCGTAATTTTCTATTCATAGTTTTTTGGTGTTGACCCTTTAGTAATCATTACAACTCCAATTCATGCCATAATCACCTCACCCCAACCCCTCTCCAAATGGAGAGGGGTGACTCTCTGTTGTTATTTTTATTTTTTATTTGAAATGATGGAGATTTTTATCCATAATATTTTTTTGATGAACTGCAACCTACATATATCTATTAATCAAATTTTCAAAATACTCTTGCCTTCCACTGATCTGTTCCGGCTCTCCGTTTTGATGAGCCAGTTTTCTCAAGGCATCCAATGATAAAGTTCCCTTTGCAAATTTCTTTCCGTTGCCGGAATCGAACGATGCATATCGTTCTTTAATCAACTTCGGATATTCGGAGCTATTGAGAATCTCATGCGCCACCAGCAATGCCCGGGCGAATGAATCCATGCCGCCAATGTGCGCGTGAAAAATATCAGTCAGGTCAGTAGAGTTGCGCCTGGTCTTGGCATCGAAGTTTATACCGCCTGATTTTAATCCTCCGGCCTTCAACACAACCATCATGGCCTCGGTGATTTCATACAGGTTGTTGGGAAATTGATCGGTATCCCATCCATTTTGGTAATCGCCCCGGTTGGCATCCATGCTGCCGAGCAATCCCGCATTAGCGGCCACTTGAAGTTCATGCTGGAAAGTGTGCTGGGCCAGTGTGGCATGGTTCACTTCAATGTTTAGTTTGAAGTCATCCATCAGGTTATGCTCACGTAGAAAAGCAGTCACCGTTGCGGCATCAAAATCATATTGATGTTTACTCGGCTCCATCGGCTTTGGTTCAATCAGGAAAATACCTTTGAAACCATTCTTCCTTCCATAGTCGCGGGCCATGGTGAGGAAGCGTGCCAGGTGATCTTGCTCTCGCTTCATATCCGTATTGAGCAAAGACAAATAGCCTTCACGCCCACCCCAGAAAACATAATTTGCTCCGCCCAATTCTACAGTAGCATCAATGGCATTTTTCACCTGCGAGGCGGCATGACACACTACATTAAAATCGGGGTTGGTAGCAGCGCCATTCATATAGCGTGGATGTGAAAACATATTGGCTGTGCCCCACAATAATTTTACGCCCGATGCTCTTTGCTTTTGCTTTGCATAGGCTACTATCTTTTTGAGCCTGGATTCGGATTCTTTTAGCGTAGGCGCTTCTTCCACTAAATCGTAATCGTGAAAACAATAGAACGGAATTCCTATTTTAGTTATGAACTCAAAGGCAGCATCCATTTTATCATAGGCGCGTTGCATAGGATCTCCAGCCCTAGACCACGGAAAATTTTTGGTTGGCGAACCAAACGGGTCGGCCCCGGTTCCGCAGAAGGTATGCCAGTAAGCAACAGCAAACCGAAGGTGCTGAGCCATCGTTTTCTTTCCTACCTTCTGGTTGGCATTGTAGTATTGAAAAGCAAGCGGGTTATCGGTTTCCCGGCCCTCAAATCGGATAGCTCTAATCCCTTTAAAGTATGTCCTGCTACCGGTGGTTATCTTCATATTAGCGGTTTGAAATATTGACGGTACAAAGTAGTAAGGATTGATGAATTGAAAAACAATTTTGATTTGGTTGGCATAACAAGGTGCGCAACAGTTTTGCAGTCCCGCACCCCTTACCCCTAAAGGGGAACCGCGCGCGAGGGGGTCCTCCCTTTAGGGAGTCAGAGGGCGAGGGGGGATTTAATAAAATTACAAAACTGTCGTACACCCCCATAACATTCCCATCCGCAAAAACCCGCAAAAAAATATTAGTTTCGGCCTGACTTTCATTTATGGATTCAACCATCGACAGGACTATTCAGCTAACCAACTCCCTAACGGGCGATAAGGAAATTTTTGTGCCTCAACAAAAGGGTTTCGTGGGCCTTTATGTGTGCGGGCCAACCGTTTACAGCGATGTACACATCGGGAATGTCCGAACTTTTCTCACGTTCGATACTATTACCAGATATTTCCGGTTTTTGGGATATAAAGTCAGGTATGTGCGCAACATTACCGATGTGGGCCACCTGGAAAGTGATGCCGATGAGGGCGAAGATAAAATCGGGAAGAAAGCCAGGCTCGAAAAATTAGAGCCGATGGAAATTGTAAAGCAATATACAGAAGGCTTTCACCACGTGATGAGGCAATTCAATATTTTGCCCCCGAACCTTGAACCAACGGCTACCGGACATATCATCGAACAGATCGAAATTATTAAATCCTTAATCGAAAAGGGACTGGCCTACGAAGTAAATGGCTCCGTTTATTTTAATGTGAGGAAATACAATGAGAAAGGAAATTACGGAATCCTCTCTGGCCGGAACATTGAAGACCTGATGGCCAGCGGACGAGACCTGGACAGCCAGGATGAAAAAAGAGAGAAGATCGATTTTGCCCTTTGGAAAAAAGCATCGCCACAACATATCATGCGGTGGCCTTCGCCCTGGGGTGAAGGATTTCCCGGCTGGCACATTGAGTGCACCGTGATGAGCACCAAATACCTGGGCGAAACTTTTGATATACATGGCGGTGGTATGGATTTAAAATTTCCCCATCATGATTGCGAGATTGCGCAGGCCACCGGGGCGTATGGAAAATCGCCAGTGAAATATTGGATCCATTCTAATATGCTTACGGTGAATGGACAAAAAATGAGTAAGTCGCTCGGCAACTCATTCCTTCCCGAAGAGTTATTCACTGGGAACAACAAAGTTTTAGAGCGCGGCTTCAGTGCCATGACAGTTAGGTTCTTCATGTTGCAGTCGCATTATTCTTCCACACTAGATTTCTCAAATGATGCCCTGGTGGCCGCGGAGAAAGGATACAAGAAACTTTCCAACTCGCTAACAGCGATTAAAAAAATGGCTCCACAACCCTTCAAGGGTTCCCAACCCTTGAAGGGCTCGAATGAGTTGAATGAAGAATTGAAAAGGCTTTCGGATGAATGTTACATCACGATGTGTGATGACTTTAATACCGCTAAAACTCTCGCTGTATTGTTTGAAATGTCATCGCGGATCAATGATTTTAAAAATGGCGTGAGAAAAATTAGCGAGGTGGACATTGATACTTTTTCATCTTTCCAATCTGCTTACATCAACTTCATGGAGAAAGTGTTAGGTCTTACCGAGGAAATGGAGAGTAACCGTAATTTGTTGGATGGCACCATTCAAGTACTCATCGGGTTAAGGAAAAAAGCACGGCAAGACAAAAATTTTTCTTTGTCCGATAAAATCCGTGACGACTTGAAGGCTCTTGGCATTCAATTGATGGATGGGAAGGATGGGGAGATAACGTATTCGACCTCACCCCCCGCGAGGCGCGGGGCAGGCCCGGCCCATCTTGGTGACGGAGAGGGGTGACGCTATGCTGCCAACTTAGTTATTTGGAATTTCTTGCACGCTATCTAATGTTAAAGAAAATATTCATCCTCCCCATTCGATTATACCAACTCACGCTCTCGCCTTTGTTAGGTGTTCATTGCCGGCATACGCCCTCGTGTTCTCAGTATGCGATCGAAGCCATTCGCGAGTGGGGTGTAATAAAAGGAATTTGGTTGGGATCAAAACGAATAGCTCGTTGCCATCCGTGGGGAACGAG